>CALXVO010000033.1 GCA_944392065.1 uncultured Clostridia bacterium
GCTTGTGAATTTACTAGAATTGGTACTAAAATCGTAGCACCAAACATAGCAAATACGTGCTGAATTGCTAAAACAATCCATTTAGCAATTGTTGGTTTTTCATTAACATCTAAAAGCATCTTTTTTTTCTCCACAAACTTTTCCTCCTTTATTTTTTTAGGGATTTTAAACAAAAAAATATCACTAAATATTTTTAGTGATTTAATAAAGTATAGATTAAATTAGTCACAACAGCAAAAGCAAGTATATTTACTTTGCCAAATTTTAATATATTTGCTTTTATTTTTTGCATACTTTTTCTCATTTTTGCACCCTTAAAAATATTACTATAATTTAGATTAAATTTCAAGTGTTTTTAAATATTTTTTATTTAATTTGTTACTAGATAATGGTGTTGTAAAAATTTCATTCTTACACCTAGGTATTTATGATAGATATATTTACAATACTATTATCCTGTAACTTTAATTTAGTGTTAGGTGTGTTACTTCTACATTATTTTTCTTTTTAGTTAACATTTTAAAAATGCTGTCATTCGCATAATTATCTATAATTAAAGCTTTCTTATTTGCTTCTTTATAATTTCAATAATTACTATACGCATCATATATACTCTTTGCTTAATATTTTCTATTTCAGTAAGTTATTGTAAAATGGAGCCAATAAGCAGAATCGAACTGCTGACCTACGGGTTACGAATCCGTTGCTCTACCAACTGAGCTATATTGGCATTTCTATAAATTTCTTTATTTTTCAAGTTACTAAGATATTGTAACATAAATTTTAATTTTTTTCTATATTATTTCATCAAAAAATGCTAATTGTTTAAAATTAGCATTTTTTGATATTTATATTGCTATTCTTTATCATAATATATTCTTTAGAAGTGTTTTCCTCTTTTTCTTTTTGAATTACTTTCTTCATAATAATCTGGCTTAATATCTGCACCAAAATTTTCTTCTATTACGCTTTTTCTTGTTTGCTCTTTTTCGTTTAATTCTGGTTTCTGCTTATTTGTTTCGTCTAATTGCACTTCATTTTCAGTATTTACGTTATTCATTTTATTCTCTGTACTTTCACTTAAGCTATTATCTCTATCCTCTTCTTCAATACTGTTTTGTTCCATTTTACTATCCATATCATTATTTAAAGAAGAAAATCCTCCATAATAAGTTCCATAGTCATCGTCTTCTTTACTTTTTCTACGTTTTACCACTACCACAATGATAATAACTAATATAATAAGGATAGCTAGAACAATACCACCATATAAGAATAAATCTTCATCATCGATTCCCGCAATTATTTGACTCTTTTCTGGCTCATGTATATTTGCAATAATTTGATATGTTACCGTTTCTGTCTCTCCATCCTCATTTTCCGATTTTACAAGTATTGTTATTATGTTTTCTCCTAATTTTAATTCGTTATTTCCGACAATTTCTATTATAGCACTTTCCAAATTAGATTTTGCATTAATCATTAAATTCGTTACCGTGATATCTGGTACGTCTAATGCATATTCATAAATATTACTACTAAATTCTGGTGATAATGTATAACCTTCTATCGAAAGTTCAGATAAGCCAATACCATTTACTACTGTCTCTCCTACTTCACCTTTTGTTACATTTATTGTATAAGTTCTTTCTGTTCCGTCTTCGGCTGTTACTTTAATCTCTACTGTATTTTCTCCCATCAACAAATTGTTATTTCCAGTAATCTCAACTTCTGCATTATCGTCCTCTGCTGTTGCAGTAATATCAATGGAAGTGACATCTGCTCCTACTGTCAAACTATATTCTGTAACATCACTATTAAATTCTGGTGTTAGTGTTAGTCCATCTTCTATTGTTAGAGATTCTAGATTTTTATTATTGGATTCCTCTGGTTTTTCTGTTGTTAAATAGTTACTACTAATATAGGCTGTTTGTCCATTATAGCTTACTCTGCTCCAACCATTACTTCCTCTTCCTGTTCTTGTAACACTATCTCCCGCATCTAAAGATCCTACTACATTACTACTTGTGCTATAACTTGATCTTATATTCACACTACTTGTTGCATAAACAGTTTCATTTACTTCTGTAAATGTTGGTGTAGATTGTCCTGAACTACCACTTCCAGAATTGCCTCCACCTGAACTGCTATTGCCACTTGAAGAGCTTGCATTTACTGTTACAGCAATCTCCTCACTACCTGTAACTTCATTTTCACTTGTATCTCCAACATCTGTTGCCTCAATTGTCACCGTAGCCGTTCCAGCTTTTTTAGCTGTAAGAGTAATTGTTTGGCTACCTGTTACCCAAACTGATGAACTACTTACTTCTACTACACTAGAATTTGATGAAGAAATAGTAAATTGTCCCTCACAATTAGTAGCTGTTATAGTAAAAGTTGTCGTGTTTCCAGCTGTTAATGTAACAGATGACTTCGATATAGAAAAATTTCCTTGTGCAGCATGTGATACTAAAGGTAACATTAATATTATAAAAATACATGTTAATAGTATCCAGCAAATTTTATTTTTTTTCATTTATTTTTCCTCCTGGTTCTTTATATTTCTATTTTTGAATTTCCCATAATATAATTTTTGATTTTCATGTAGTCTGTTGCTTTTACATTTCCATCACTATTTACATCAGCTGCTTGTTTTTGTGCACTTATTAAACTTGTAGAACCCATGATATAATTTTTAATTCTCATATAATCTGTTGCTTTTACTTCTCCATCGCCATTGGTATCTCCCATTTTTACTACAGTATAAGTATTTCCATTATATTTTATTGTATAGCCAGTACCTATATTTCCAGAAGTTACTGTTTTTCCATTTGCATCTTTTATAACAGCGTCAGAAGCTTTGCTAACAATATTACTTACTGTTATATCTGGTTCACACACTAAGCTAGAACCTGTTGTTTTAAATCCGCTACCACTAATTGCAGAGGAACCTGTACTATTAACTGGTTCAATATAATTTCCATCTTTATCTCCTCTAGCAACATAGCCTGTTACTCCTGATCCTGTAACTATTTTATCCCAAGTATATCCATTTGCTGTTGATACTGCCTTTTCTATTCTTGTCAAATAATCTCCTTTGTCAGCATATCCTAATATATCTGAGCTTGTACCCGGGTTACTTCTTATTGTTAGTCCGCCATTACATACAACCTTTACTATATCACTTCCATCAGATGTAGAACCCGTATCAGATACTTCTTCTAAGTATCTCGCTACTATATAACCTTGCATTCCATCTGCTAGCATTACTCTGGACCAATTATATCCATCAATATTGTTGTATTTTCCTTTTTCTATTATTGTAACTCTTTGTCCCACTGTAAGTGTTGTTATTACTGTTGTATTACTTGTTCCAGGTCCATTTCTTAAATTTCCCGGTTCTACAGCTATTGCTGTAATTTCACAATTTGTAACATCATCTATTACTTTAAATCCAGTTGATATAATATATCCCTTTGTACCATCATCTAAAACCACTTTATCCCAAATATATCCATTTTCTTTTTCAGAACCAACTTCTATTCTTAAAATTTTATCATTTTTATTTAAAGTTTTTAACTTCGTAGATGATGTACTCTTAGATTTGTATACTATAACTGATGAGTTAGTTATTTGTATGTTTTGTGTTACTATTGATTGTGAACCCGGCATTGCACATTTTGTCCCCGGCATATTTTCAAATACAGGTATAACAAAATTAAATGACATATCTAAATTACTATCTATTTCTTTATAAGTTTTCATTATACTTGTACCTTCTGTTTTAGATGCTGAAACATTTTGCTGATACTGATGCCAATACAAACTTCCATCACTGCTGTCCACATCAAACTTTTGTAAATATAATGTGTTTTGTCCTTTAGCTATATATCCTTCTGCCAAGAATTCAGCTCCGCCTTTTATAGATTTTTCTGGATCAGTCCAACCTTGCTTTTTTGCATAAGCTAAAGCATTATTTATTATTGTAGAACTTCCAGATCCTGTCGCATTTACATTTAAGAAGTTATAATAGCCTGTATAACCCGTATATGTTCCTGTTGAAGTAGCTGAACCTGTCGGCCCCTGCTCTTGAACTATTCTTGATGCTAAATGATATGGGCTTATTCCAGCCCCTTCTGCCGCTTCCATTATAACCTTTGCATAAGATTTGTTTATTGTTTTTGTAGAACCACTTGTATCTGTATATTTAATTGAACTTACATCTAAATAGGTTCCATCCAAAATTTGTTCTACTCCATCTATAGTATATGTATTATTTTTCCATTCCAAATTTTCAAATTGAAAAATGTAATCTTCATATAATGAATTTCTAGGATCCATATAGTAAGAAACAGTAGATGCAGAAGCACATCTCCAACTTCCATTATCATATGGCTTATCACCACATACAGAACACACCCATTCGCCTGACTTACTCTGTACGAGATTTCTTCCATGTAAAGCTGTTGTCTCATTTTTTATTACTGTATCCCAATCGAGTCCGGTATACAATATCGTAAATGTCCAGTTTGGATGTTCATTCAATAAATCATCTAGTAGCGATGAATATCCTGGATAATCATCTAGTATGTCACTTCCCTTTTTATATTCTTTAGTACTTTGTGAAGCAGCTTGTACATCACTTACTAAAAAAATATTTATAAATACTCCAATAATAAATATTAAAATTAACAATAAGCTAAGCCCTTTTATTAATTTATTACTTATATCCATATTAAAGCTTTCCTCCTCATTCGTTTTATCGACATTTTTTTCAAGTACAGTATATCATTAATCTTTTTTGACGTCAACCCAATTATTTTTATTTTTTTTGATATTTTCTTTACAAAAAAAACAGTTTAATATACAATAATATAGAAATTTGTATTTACTATTATTCAAAATCGTTTAAAGGTTTCTAGGTTAAACCTTATTGAAAAACCTAAATTTTAAATATAAGGAAATACTATATGAATACATACCTTTCCAAAAATGAACAGGATACCATAAATTTTGCAGAAAATTTTGCTATGAATTTAAAAGTTGGAGATATTGTTCTTCTCTCAGGTGAACTTGGCTCCGGCAAAACTAAGTTTGTCCAAGGAGTTTTAAAACATTTTGGTTTAGAAAGCGAAATATCTAGTCCTACTTTTACAATAGTAAATGAGTACAATACTGAAAAAGTAAATATTTATCATTTTGATGTGTATCGTTTAGCTGATTCTGATGAATTTTATGCCATGGGTGGAGATGAATATTTTTCAGATGGAATCTGTCTAATCGAATGGGGAGAAATAATTGAAGATATTTTGCCTAAGCCTTATACGAAAATAACTTTTAGTAAAAATAATGAACATTTCGATTATAGAGAACTAAAAATAGAAAAAATTGAAAAATAGAATGATATTAGGTGATAATAAATGAAAATACTTGCAATTGATACCTCTTCTAAGAGATGCAGTGTTGCTATTTTAGAAGATTCAAACATTTTGATTAATCTATATAATGATGATGAAAAAACGCACTCTGTGAAACTAATGCCTATGGTGGAAGAGGCTTTTCAGAAAACTAATTTAACATTGGAAGATATTCAGCTTTTGGCATGCTGTGTCGGACCTGGTTCTTTTACAGGCGTACGCATTGGAATTGCTACCATTAAAGCATTTGCAGATGTAACCAATATTCCCGTAGTTGGAATAAGCTCTTTAGAAAGCTTAGCTTATAATGTAAAAGAAAAAGTAGCATCTTCTAGTTTAATTTGTTCGTTAATTGATGCAAAAAATGAAAATGTATATTGCGGATTATATTATTTTGAAAATAATACCTGTAATACAGTAGCTATTCTTACTGAGAGCTTAGATGTAATAATATTTGTTATTCAAGAAAAGTTTGAAGCAATAAAGAAATTAAATCCAAACATACAAGACATTATTTTTGTTGGAGATGCTTGTCAAGTATATCAAAATACGCTTTCCTCTTCTTTTGCAAATGCAAAATTTGCTACAGAGGAAGAAAACATGCAAAGTGGAATTAGTGTTGCAAAAGCAGGACTTCGAAAATATCAAGATGGTGAATATGGAGACTCCTCTTCTATCTTACCTATCTATCTTAGAAAATCACAGGCAGAAAGAGCATTCGAAGAAAAAATAAAAATTATGGACATGACGATGGAAGGTATTGAGACCATAGCTCCAAACTTTCAGACTGAATTCGATGAATTTTGGAACATTAATAATTTAAGAAATGATTTTGCTAATCCCAATTCAAAATATTTTGTTGCAAAAATAGACGATGAAATTGTTGGTTTTGCAGGAATTTTAAAAATATGTGATGAAGCAAATATTATGAACATTGCAACTAAAGTAAGTAAAAGGCATTTGGGAATTGGAACAAAATTACTAGAGGCTCTTATCTCTTCTGCCAAAGAAATGGGATGTACTAGCATAACTTTAGAAGTAAATGATCATAATACTGTTGCCATAAATTTGTATGAAAAATTTAATTTTAAACGAATAGGTATAAGAAAAAAGTATTATAATAATACCGATGATGCAATTATAATGACACTAAATGAGGACAGGCACTAATTAGGAAAAAACAGAAAAAAAAGCCTGTCCCCAATTAGGGAAAATGGGACAAAAAAGCCTGTCCCCAATTAGAAGGAGGAAAATACGAATGAAAAGAAAAAATGAATTAGGTTATAAGGATTTGAAAGTAACTTGTGATCCAAAGCTTTTTAATTTTAATACAACGGATGAATTAGAGCCAATTAGTACTGGTATTGGTCAAGAAAGAGGAATTAAGGCTCTAGAGTTTGGTCTTAATGTAGATATTAATGGTTACAATGTTTATGTAGAAGGTCCTTATGGTGTTGGTAAGACTGCTTATGTAAAAAATTATTTGAGTGTTATTTCAAAAAAGAAAAAGGTTCCAAATGATTGGTGCTATTTATATAATTTTGATAATCCAAATGAGCCTGTGGCAGTTTCTCTACCTGCTGGTCAAGGAAAAGAATTTAAAGATACGATGAATTCTTTTATTAATGAGATTAAGATTGATATAAAGAATACTTTTAATAATGAGGATTTTGAGAAAGAGAAGAATTTGATTAAGCAAGAATATGAGACAAAACGTAATTTATTATTAGAACAATTAAATCAAAAATCTGCTGAATATGGCTTTACCGTTAAGTCTTCGCAAACCGGTATTTATATGATGCCTATTTTAAATGGTAAAACGATTGCTGAAGAAGAATTTAATAAATTAGATGAAGCTATTAAAAAAGATTTTGAAGATAAGTCTACTATTGTACAACAACATATTATGCAAGCCATTGGTGAAATTAAATCCATTGAAAGAGAATCGGACAAGCGTATTCAGGAATGGCAATCTAATGTAGCCCTTCTTACTATTAATGCACATATTAATTTGATAAAATCGAAATACAAGAAAAATAAGAAAATCAATAATTTCTTAGATGCTATTAAAAAGGATATTTTAAAAAATATCAATTTATTTACTGCAGATGAGAAAGCATTAGAAGGAAAACTACAAGGTCCACAAGCAGCTCATCCAGAAGTATACAAACCTTGGCTTAATTATCGAGTAAATTTATTTATTGATAATAGTAATTTAGAAGGTGCTCCAGTAGTAGCTGATACGAATTATTCTTATCATAACATTTTTGGTAAGTTAGAGTATGAAAACTATTATGGCACTTTAAAAACAGACTATACCATGTTAAAGCCTGGTTTACTTCATATTGCTAATGGTGGATATTTAGTATTTCAAGCAAATGATTTATTGACCAATAGTTTATGTTATGACGCCTTGAAAAAGGTATTAAGAAGTAAAACCTTAGGAATTGAAAATGCTGCTGACCCACGTTCTTCTATGGTTATGATTTCTTTAAAACCAGAGCCTATTCCTCTAGATTTAAAAGTAATTCTAATTGGAGATGAAAATATTTATCAAACCCTACTTGCCATGGACCCTGATTTTAGAAAATTATTTAAAATTAAAGTAGAGTTTGCCGACGAAGCACCTTTAAATAAAGATAATATGGTAAAACTTGCTAGATTTGTAAAAGGATATTGTGACCATGAGAACCTTCCACCTTTAGATAGTGGCGCTATGGCAAAAGTGATTGAATATGCTTCCAAACTTGCAGATAATCAAACCAAATTATCTACTCGTTTTACGGATTTATCTTTAATTGTTGGTGAAGCTTCTACTTGGGCGAGGATGGCAAAATCTAAAATAATTACAGAGGAATTTATCACAAAAGCTTTAGAGCAAAAAATAGACCGAGTAAAAAAATATGACGATAAATACATGGAAATGATAAGAGATAATACACTTCTTATTAGTACTTCTGGTTCAGAAGTTGGCCAAATTAATGGTCTTACTATTATGAATGTAGGAGATTATACTTTTGGAAAACCAGTAAAAATAACAGCAAATACCTATACAGGAAAAAACGGAATTATCAATATTGAACGTGAAGTAGAACTTTCTGGTTCTTCCCATTCCAAAGGAATTCTAATCCTTTCTGGATATCTAGGAGAAATGTTTGCACAAAACATGCCTCTTTCCCTTACTGCTAGTATCTGTTTTGAGCAATTGTATAGTGGTGTTGATGGAGATAGTGCTTCTAGTACAGAGCTATATGCCCTACTTTCTAGTTTATCTGGAATTCCAATTAATCAAGCTTTTGCGGTGACAGGTTCTGTAAATCAAAAAGGTGAAATTCAGCCAATTGGTGGTGTAAATGATAAAATAGAAGGATTTTTCCAAGTTTGTAAAATGAGAGGCTTAGATGGAACACATAGTGTTATTATTCCAAAACAAAATATTAGAAATTTAAACCTTTCTAGTGAAGTAGTAGATGCTGTAAAAGATGGCAAGTTCCATATCTATGCAATTTCTGCTATTGAAGAAGGAATTGAACTTTTAACAGGTGTCCCTGCTGGAAGTAAAGATGAATATGGAAACTTTCCTGCTGGAACAGTAAATTATTTAGTATATAATAAATTAAAAAAATATGCTGAAGTAAGTATTGAGAAATAAGAAAAGTGGCTTCGCCACATGTGCGTTTTGCTTCGCAAATACGCACGGCCCAAGGTAACTTAACCTTGTTGTATACGGAAAAATCATTAAAGATACTGAAATAACAAAGAAAAAGTCGATTTTTCCTATACAATAAGAAAGGTGTGCGTCGAAAGCTTTGCTTTCGCTAACGCACACCTTTCTTATTTATTTTTCTTCTTTTTTTACTTCTTCGCTGTCTTTTACTGTTTCTACTGATTCTTCTTTTACTGTATCTACTACTTCTTGTACAGCTGGTGCTTCTGTTTGGGTCGCAGGTGCCTCTTCTGGAGCAGCTTCTACTGGTGTTTCTACTGTATTTTCTGTATTGTTACTTGTTGTTTCTGTAACTTCCACTGTTTCTTCAGACTCCTCTACTACAGGCTCTTCTGTAATTTCTTCTTTTATAGTAATTTCTTTATTTTCAATTCTAGCACCAGTATTCTCTTTGGTTCTAGCAGCTTTACCTATTCTATCTCTTAAATAGTATAGTTTAGCACGTCTTGCTTTACCTACTCTTACTACTTCTACTTTTTCTACTAATGGAGAATGAACTAAGAAAGTTTTTTCAACGCCAACACCATAAGCTATTTTTCTTACAGTAAATGTGCTATTCACCCCTCCACCTTGTTTCTTAATTATAATCCCTTCAAATACTTGGATTCTCTCTCTATTACCTTCCTTAATTCTTTGATGTACTTTTACTGTATCACCAACTTTAAGTTCAGGTATCTTATTTTTCAATTGTTCATGTTCTAATGATTTTATGATATCCATTCTGATATCCTCCTTTCTTAATTTCTATGATTTTTGAATAATGTATTTTATATTTTTAGAATTCTACTAAATTCTCACTTCTCATTAAGCAAATCTGGTCTTTTTAATCTTGTGATCTCTAATGATTTTTGTTCACGCCATTTTTTTATATTTTCATGATGTCCAGAAAGTAAGACTTCTGGCACTCTCCTACCTCTAAATTCTTCAGGTCTTGTATATTGAGGGTATTCTAAAAGGTTGCTACTAAATGATTCCTCTTTTGTAGAATCTTTACTTAATACTCCTTCTATATATCTACTAACTGAGTCTATAAGTACCATTGCCGGTAATTCTCCTCCTGTTAGTACATAATTTCCTATAGATATTTCCTCATCCACAATTTCATCAAGAACTCTTTGATCAATTCCTTCATAATGTCCACAAAGTAATATTAAATGATTTTCTTTTGATAGTTCCTTTATTTTTTGCTGATTTAAGACTTTGCCCTGTGGAGATAAGTATATTACCTTTGCGTTATCATCTTTTATGGAAGAATAAGCATCATATACCACATCTGGCTTCATTACCATTCCTGCTCCACCACCATATGGAGTATCATCAACTTTTTTGTGTTTATCTTTAGAAAAATCTCTAATATTTATTAAATTAATTTCTATTAGTCCCTTTTCCCTTGCCTTCCCAATAATGCTTTCATCTAATGATTTAAACATTTCTGGAAAAAGTGTAAGCACATCAAACTTCATCTTTCCTCCAATTATTTTATAAAGTATTTACTACGTTCTATGTTAAAAAAGAAACGAATATTTTTCCTTCCAACAATTCTATCTTCTGATTTTGAAAAGAATTGTTATTTGGCTAGGCGCATGAATTTTAAATTCAAAGTTATTTTCTACGTTTAAAAAAGAAACGAGTATTGCTAGGCGAACGAATAAAAATTTTTGAGATAGTACTGATGGTACATCGAAAAAATTTTTATGAAGTTTAACAACGCAAGACGAAGTTTATTTTTTAAACTAGGCCTTCAATTAAATGAACAACTATCCTATCCTTCTCAACATCAACCTGCTTAATTACTTCTTTTGTAGAAGGTAGCAATATTTGCTTTCCTAGGTCATCTTTTATTACATATAT
>CALXVO010000034.1 GCA_944392065.1 uncultured Clostridia bacterium
AAAATAGAGGGAAGATTAAAAACAGAGTATTATTTAGCATCAGTGGTAAATAGCTATAGAAATGCAATAGATGATTATATGAAAGAACCAGATAAGTACGATTATACGAAATACTTAAAAGAGCTTGAAAAAACAAAAACAAGAGGACTTACAACATTTTATTTTAATGATAGGAATAATAAAGATTTCCAAGAATATGATGGAAAGCAATATAATCTAAATTATGAATTTGGAGGAAAAATATTAGAGTTTAGTACAGATAAATCTATTATAGAAATTAGAAATAAACTTAAGGTTGGAGATACAATGGAAATATTAATTCCAGGGGAAATAACACCATATGAATTTAAAATAGAAAAGCTTTGGGATACAGAAACAGAAGAAGAAGTGGACTTCGTAAATCCAGGAAAATTTGGACAGAGTATAAAGATGCATCTTCCAATTGAGTGCGAGAATGGATGGATTTTAAGAAGAAAGAAATAAGGTGTAATTGAGAAAATATACATAAATTTTACAAAAACACATAAAATATATTATATTTATTATGTAAATTTGCTTGACGATTATGTTAATAAGATTGTATAATAGGTATAGTTAGAAAATGTTTCTCGCTTTATGGTGGTGAGAGTAATAAGTTATCCATTTCGCTAAATGTTCTCGCTTTATAGTGGTGCGAGTAATAAATTATCTATTTTGAAAATATTTAGCCTTCTATATTAAGTTATAGAAGGCATTAATTTTATAAGAAAGGATGTATATGATTTATGTTTTTAGAAACAGGATATGTGTATCATATAAAAAATGAATATTTTGAATTTGTATTAGAAGAATTAAGCAACAGCTAAACTATTTATTTTCAAACTATTTTTTTTCAAGTTTTCCAGCTATTTTAAATCCAATTACAAAAAGAATAATAGAAATAAAGCCAGTAAAATCAAATGTAAGTGGACTGTATAAAACAAGTACACTACCTAAGGTAAATCCTATTATTGAATAATAAGTTTCCATATAGAAATGTTTTAACAATAGTTTTATGATTACTAAGAATACAAGGCAGCCAAGGAGTAAACCAATTCCCATTGGGATTAAAACATTTAAATTCATACTAGCTATACTACTAAGATATGTAGGATAAACTCCGCATGCACATTAAAATAAGTGTATTACTTACCCCAGGGAAAACAACCCCAATAGACATAAGAAAACCAGATAAAACTAAAAAGGCAAGAGAAAAATTACCTTCTATTTGTGAAAGATTTAATTTGTTTTCTAAAAATACTAAAAAACAACCAATAATAAAAGCGACCAGTGCAAATAACAAATATCTTAATCTAAAAGTATACTCTGAATTAACTTTTTTAATGAGAATAGGAATACTTCCTAAAATTAAACCAATAAAACAAAAGCTAGTCTGAGTAGGGAAACGTTCGAATAATGCTTTTAATATATTTCCAAATAAAAGTACACCAATAACTCCACCAATAAAAATAGGAAATAAAAATGAAAAATTCTTTTTGAAATTTTTAAATAACCCGAAAAATAGAATTTATTAATTTATCATATATTCCAAATATGACGCAAAGAACACCACTGCTAACTCCTGGAAGAATAGCACCAGCCCCAAGTAATATGCCGATTAAAAAGTTTTGGATTTTTTTCAAAAGAATCACCATTAAATTATTATGCAAAGATTAGCAAAGTATGATTGAAATAATTCATATATTACATGCTTGAAATACATATTAAAACATAAAAAATATTTTTAATGGACATTATAAGATTAAAGTCTATTAGGTTATAAATAATTGAAATAATTTTGTAAATCATCTCGGGCTTGGGGAGACCATATGATTTTGTATTTTTTAATCTGTGTCATAATCTGCCTCCATTTCTGCAACGATTTCTTCCATAGGAATTCCTTTCCCTTCATCTACTTCTTTTAGTGCTTCATCAATCTTCTTAAAAACATCTCTTTTGAACTCTTCAAAAGAAGCATAATGCTTGTCAAAATGCTCTGCTACAAGTCTATCAATTCTTTCTTCTTCAGTTTCCTCATTTTTCTTAAGCATATCCTCATATGCTTCATCACTTAAAACCACTAAATCATTAGTACCATTTTTTGTAATGTACATAGGTTCTTTTGTTTCATGGCAAATTTTAGAAATCTCATTATAGTTATTTCGTAAATCTGCACAAGGTCTAATTAAAGCCATAAATATACCTCCAATCTAATTAAGAGTAAAAAAATAACAAGAATAAGAAATGTCAAGAAAAGATATCAGTAGACAAATAAATTTCTTCACTCTTTTACAATAGGCAAATTATATCATAATTATTACATACACGCAATACATATTACAATATTTGGCAAAAATTTTCTTAATATACATATTACCTAGGTTTAAGGCTAAAATTTCTGTAAAACCATTATCCTGTAAGCAAAAAATAGTACAATGCCTGATATAACTTTTTTCTAGGGTCATGCACTTTAAAATTCTTTACACATATAATTTATGTATAAGGAAAACGGAGGTGCATTTATGTTTACTGCATTTTGTGGAAGTATAGGAGCTCTAACTTTTTTTGAATTCTTAAAATCAGCAGTTTTTTTGCTAGGATATATATCAAGTAACAATTTATTTCCAGAGCCATTATCACCAGAGGAAGAAAGTAAGTATCTAGAACAAATGAAAAATGGAGATGAAGAAGCAAGAAATATTTTAATAGAAAGAAATCTTAGACTAGTAGCACATATTTGCAAGAAATATAGCACTGCAAAGGCAGAGCAAGAAGATTTAATTTCTATTGGAACAATAGGATTGATAAAAGGAATAAACAGTTTTGAAGCTTCAAAAGGTGTAAGACTTGCTACTTATGTAGCAAGGTGCATAGATAATGAGATATTGATGTATTTGAGAAGCACAAAAAAATTAAATGCAGAAGTGTATTTGGAAGATCCAATCGGAAAAGATAAAGATGATAATACAGTAACATTGCAAGAAGTTTTAGAAAATGATGAAAGAAGTATTGAAGAAGAAGTAGATTTAAAATTTAAAATAAAGAAAATGTATCAAAAAATAAAAGAAGTATTAAAAGGGAGAGAAAAATCAATAATAGAACTTAGATTTGGTCTAAATGGTGCAAAGCCAAAAACGCAACACGAAATAGCTGAAATGATGGGAATATCTCGTAGTTATGTATCTAGAATAGAAACTAAAGCAATAGGTAAACTTGCTAAAGAATTTAAGGAGTAGAATAATTGTAAAAAAATAATAAATAGAAGTTTATCGCCATTTATTACTAATCTTACAGGTATAACCGATGAAATGCTAAAAACAGGAAAAATACCAACTGAGGTATATCAAGATTTTGTACAATTTATTGGAGAAAACATCATTATAGGACATAATGTAAATTTTGATTTGGGATTTTTATCCAATAAATGTAAAAAATATATAAATTACAATCTTACAAATGATTATATTGATATTTTATATATAGCAAGAAGATTAGTACCGTGTAGCGTAAATTACAAGCTAGGCACTCTTGCAAAACTTTTTAACATCAGTTATGAAGGTGCTCATAGAGGTTTAAAAGATGTTGAAATTACGTATGAGGTATATAATAAGTTAAGAAAACTAAAATAAAAATTTTGCCAATATTTTATCAGCGCAACAGCTGAGACAGGTTTAAAACCCATCCTCGCTGTTGCACTGATTTTTTTATTTTGTTCAAAAAAATGGAAAAATAAAAAAGAAAAAAAATCACATAATAATATTGAAAAAAATATAGGTTCCATTAAACCAATTTTTTCAATATTAAAATTAATGGAGAAAGGTGATTTTATGACAAAGAAAATATTAAGTGTTATAGCAATTTTATCATTGTTATTTTTTACATTACAATTTAACGTATATGCAGCATCAGTGCCACTAGGTTCTGTAACAGTTGATGTGAGTAAGGATACAATAGCGCCAGGTGAAGAAGTAACAGTAACTATAAATTTTGGTACAGACCTTGGAGCATATACATTTGATGTCGCATACGACAATAATCTATTTGAGTACGTACGTTCAGAAGGAGGAACTGAAAACGATAATGGTACAAGAGTAAGGGTAACATGTTATGATAGCTCAGGAGGAAGTAGCCCACGTACAAGCATGAGTGTTACTTTTAAAGCAAAAGATAATATTGTAACAACAAATCCTACTAACTTTTCTATTACAGCAGAAGGCTTAGCAAATGCAGATGCTTCTCAAGAATATGATGATATTACTTCAGCTATAGAAAAAGCTGTAACAGTAGAACCAAACTATGTTGATTACTCAATAAGTTTAGACTATTCTGGAAACATAATTGTAGATGAAGAAAAGGAAATGCAATTGGTAACAGAATCTACAATGGGAAGATATTACGACCATGTAAAACTTACAGTAGAAGTAACTAAAAAGCCATCTGATGATGCTACAGTAAAATTATTAGCTACAACTAGAACAAGACAGGAAGTAGATTTAATTCAAGAAGGATGGGGAGAGCCAGATGGTTATGCATTAGGTGGAAAAGATGTAAAACAAATTCTAGATGTTAGAGCACTTTTTAGTGAAATAGGGGAATACACTATAAAGATAAGTTTACTAGATAAAGACTCATCTGATGCAGTAATTGCTACAGAAGACTTTGATGTTAACGTATTAGAAACTTCAGCAGAAAATACAGATAATGAAGAGAATAATAATCAGAATACCAATACAGAAAATGAAGAAAAGCTTCCAGAAAATCTACCAAAAACAGGTATGACACAATATGTTTATATAATTACTACTATAGCTGTTTTAGGTGCAAGTTATATTGCCTTAAAAGGCACAAAGAAAGAATAACAAAACAAGGCATATGTTAAAAGCAAAACTTAAGATGTGCAGTGAGATATAGACATAAATAAAATTATTATTATTAAGTAGGCGATGTTTTATATGATGCATCGCCTTTATAACTAATTTTAGAATAAAATTAAAAAGAAAAATAAAACTACAGAATATAAATCTAAAAAACTATTAATTTGCAAACATCAAGATTATGTAGAAGTAAATGATAAAGGACATCTTTCTACTCAATCTGTACATAAGCTAATAGGAGGGGAACAAAGTTAAATATGGTTAGAAAATTTTTTATGCTATTAATAGTTCTTATAATGTCTATTTTAATTGGTAATATGGCATATGGAATGTATAGAGAATTTGAATTAAAAGATGGCCCAAGTGAGAGTTATCTAGCTAATATGGAATCAAAAGAAGAAAATGTAAACATTAACGAAAATCCCAATGAAAATAAAACCATAGAAAAAATAGAAGAAGAATACAGAGGATATAAAGTTTCTGCAAAATTAACAATACCCAAGATTAATTTAGATACTTATGTTCTAGAAAAATATAGTACAGAAACAATGGATATATGTCCTACTAAATATTTCGGACCAAATCCAAATGAAGTAGGAAATTATTGCATAGCTGCTCACAATTATAATAAAGAAAATATGTTTAATCATATCATAGAATTAGAAATTGGGGACACAATAATACTAGTAGATAATAAAAATGGTAAAGTTGAATATGAAGTATATGATGTATATAAAGTAAAACCTGATGAAACAGAGTTACTATCTCAAAAAACAGAAGGAGAAATAGAACTTACCTTAATTACTTGTAGCGATTATTCGAGTAAAAGAATTGTAGTCAAGGCTAGAAAAATTTAGATTGCCATGGTTGAGGATACGCATATAGAGTAATTTTTCTGCAAGCTGTAACTTGCCTGACTCAAACTTGGGCTTCCACAAAAAAATATATAATCTACAATGCTATAGTTTAAATTTTAGAATTTACACAAAAGAGATGAACTAAAATCAGCAAGGTAAAGGAGGAAAATTTTTTGAAAAAGAAAATCATTGTTATCTCTAGTATAATAGCAATATTTATAATAGTTTTTATTGTGATTTTTACTGTACTTAATTCTAGTAAAAGCGAAAATGCTGTAGAAGGAACAAAATTATTAAATGGAATGCTACTCTCTTCTACTTTTCCAGATAGTTATGAACCATATATAAAAGAACTAAAAAAGAAATATTCAAATTGGGAATTTAAAGCTTTATATACCAATTTAGACTGGGATTATGTAATTGATAATGAAAATGTTTTTGGCAAAAACCTAGTACCGAAATCATATAGTGATAGCTGGAAAAATACTACTCCAGGAGAATATAATGTGGAAGTAGATAGTGGTTGGGTAGATTCTTCACGAGAAGCGGTAGAATTTGCAATGGATCCTAGAAATTTTTTAAATTATGTACGAATTTTTCAATTTGAAGAATTATCATATAATGCAAACACGAATACAACATCAAGTATTGAAAAAATTTTATATGGCACAGAATTTTATAATAAAATTGTAGAATACAAAAATTCTAGTGGCAACAACATTGTTACAAATAAAAAATATTCAGAACTTATATTGTCTGCAGCTAAATCCTCTGGAGTAAGTAGCTTCCATTTAGCTTCAAGAATAAAACAAGAGGTGGGTCCTTTTTTATCACATAGTTCAATTAGTGGTACGGTACAAGGGTATGAAGGACTGTATAATTTCTATAATATTGGTGCGACAAGTTCTTCAGAACCGATGGGTGCTATAAAAAATGGATTACAATATGCAAAAGATGGAAAAGGAGCTTCTACTGCTATTAAAAATAAATATTTAATTCCATGGAATACCAAAGAAAGAGCCATTACTGGAGGAGCAATATTTATTGGTTCAAGCTATATCAATCAAGGGCAAAATTCCATTTATCTTCAAAAATTTCATGTGTATGATACAAATAATAGTGAATTATTCTGGCATCAATATATGACAAATGTATTAGCTCCTTATAGCGAATCCAAACTAATCTACAATGGATATGCCAATAGCGATTTACTAAGTTCTTCTATGTCATTTGTAATTCCAATATATGAAAATATGCCAGATTTGCCTTGTACAAGCCCAGCTATATCTGCAAATGATTTTTCATCCGATAATACAAAGGTTTTTGCAAATGTAGAAACAAGTTTAAATGTAAGAACAGGGCCAGGTACCTCTTATGAAACTCTTACTAGTATACAAGGAGGCACTCTAATGACTAGAATTGCAAAAGGAAAACAAAAAGGGGAATTGTGGGATAGAGTTATACTACAAAACGGTATTGTCCGGATATGTCTTCCAAAGCTATGTAGAAGAAGTACAAGAAATCGAAGTAGAAAAAATTAGTTTATCTCTGGATAAATCCACCATAAATAAAGGCGAAAAAATACAATTAAAAACCACAATTACACCAGATGATGCTGTGGATAAAAGTTTAAAATTTACTTCAGACAATACAAATGTTGCAACCATTAGTTCAGACGGATATATATTAGGAGTGGGTGCTGGTACGGCTAAGATAACAGCTACTGCAAGCAATGGTGTAAATAGTTCTATAAATATAACTGTATATAGTCCAGTAACAGATTTAATTGTAAGTACTAATAATTGTGTACTTCAAATAGGAGAAGAGTTTATATTAAATGCTAGTGTATTACCAGAAGATGCAAGTAATAAAGATATTTCGTTTGAATCTGAAAATGCCGAAATTGTAACAGTAGATTCAAGTGGTAAGTTAATAGGTGTTGCAGAAGGGAAAACAAACATAATAGTTAGAACAGATGAGGGTAATATTTCTAAAAAAGTAGAAATAACAGTAATAAAAAAATTGGCTGAAGGCGAAATTGTCTTTGATAACAATTTACAAGTAAATGCAAATGAAATAACAGGCTTAGAAAATAAAAATAATACAGTAGATAACTTTTTGCAAAAAATTAAAACAAATTATACAGTAGAAATATACAATACAAGTGGAGAAAAAATAGATGGCAGTTCATTAATTGGAACAGGTAGTAGTGTTAAAATTCTAGATAATAATGCTTTGGTTATGGAATATAATGTAATAATGTATGGAGACGTTAATGGAGATGGAAAAATTAACAGTATTGATTTACTTCTATTACAAAGACATATTTTAGAAATAAAAAAATTAGATGGAGTGTTTGTAAAGGCTGGTAATGTAAGAAAAAATGGTAAAAATCCAAATTCAGTAGATTGCTTATTAATACAAAGGCATATACTTGGGCTTCAAAATTTAGAACAGTAATTAAAAACTATATTCATAGAAGATAAAAGTATACTATTCAAAATCCGTTCCATCTTGCTGGCACATATATTTTGTATTCTCCATGTATTCGAATAAAAAATATATGTGCCACGTGGAACTACATAAACAGATTAATAATCTTACTGTTCTTTTTAGTATATAAATTAAGCAAGGAGAAAAATCATGAAAAAAAGAATTATAATTTCATTTAACTTAATATTAATATTGCTTTTTACAATTTTTTGTACAAATAGTTTGGCTGAATCTGAAATTGATTTAATTGCAAGTAAAAATAATGTAGCAGTTGATGAAGAATTTAATGTTACTGTAAATGCAAATAATAAAGCCATTGCAGCATATACTATTTGGATATATTTTGATAATGAAAAAGTAGATTGCATATTAAATGAAAATAGCTTAAATGCAATAGATAATAGAGTAATTTATACTTGGATTTCAGAAACAGGAAGAAATGAAAATTTAAATGAATTAGTTCAAATTACATTTAAAGCAAAACAAGAAGGAATTGCATCCTTTTCTATCATTGGAGAGTTCTACAATGAAAACGGCGAAACAATGGATATAAAATATAATCAAGTTGAGGTAGAAATAGGAGAAAATTATTTAGTAGATGCACAAGCAGAGAATGAAAAATTAGAAAATTCAAGCCAAGTTATAAGTGATAATAATGCAAAACTTAAAATAATGAGATTAAACGAGGAAGGTGTAAATCCTAATTTTAATCAAGATATAAACGAATATTACCTTATAGTGAATGAAAACACAGAAAAGTTAGATGTAACTGCAATTCCTGAGAATGATGAAGCAGAAGTAAAAATAAGTGGAAATGATAATTTAAAAAACGGATTGAACAAAATTAAAATAACTGTTACATCAAAAGATAAAACTAATACTGAAGAATATGTAATAAATGTTACAAAAACAAATAACAAAAAAGATGCTAATGCAGATTTAGAGACTTTAGCAGTAGAGAATTATACATTATCTCCAGATTATCAAAATATTGTGACAAATTATACACTAGAAATTGCAAATACAACTGAAAAATTAAATATATTAGCAATTCCCCAGAGCGAAAATGCAAAAGTACAAATACAAGGAAATGAAAATTTAAAAATAGGACAAAATCAAGTAATAATTACAGTTACAGCAGCTAACGAAATCACCAATAAAAAATATATTATTGATGTACACAGAAGAAATGAAGAAGAAGAGACCGAGTATGCTAAACAACAAAAAAATATAGTAGAAGAGGCAAATGAAGTATTAGAGGGAATAAGTAATGAAACAAACACAGGCAATACAGAAGAAATAAATACAAAAAATAGCGTTTTTATGATAGTAGGAATAATATTATCTATAATAGTAATTGGAATAGTGATTATCAGAATTAGGAGAGAAGGTTAATATTAATTAATGATAAAGTAGACATAAAACCAGTTATTGACTAATTTTCCATTATATGCTATAATATAATAGTTGACACAAGATAACTTTATTTAAAAAAACGGGGGTATAATATATGGATAAAATGAATTTTGTTTTTGGACACAAAAAACCAGATACGGACTCAATAGCTTCTGCAATATCAATGGCAAATTTACAAACAAATATGGGAGAATATTCAGAAAGTTTTAGACTCGGAAATGTAAATAGAGAAACTGAATATGCATTAAAAACATTTGGTGTTAAAACACCAGAATTATTAGATAAATTAGATGAAAATAGTAATGTAATAATGGTTGACTCAAATGAATTTGACCAAAGTGCAGAAGGTATAGAAAATGCAAATATAAAAATGATAGTAGACCACCATAGATTAAATCTACAAACATCAAATCCAGTATTTTGTATGGTAGAGCCAGTAGGTTGTACTTCTACTATTTTATATAAATTATATAAACAAAACGATATAGATATTAAACCAGAGATGGCAGGTTTAATGCTTAGCGCTATTGTATCAGATACTTTATTATTTAAATCACCAACATGTACTGAGCAAGATAAACTAGTAGCAAGTAGATTATCTAGTATAGCAGGAATTAGTATGTATGATTATGGACTTAAGATGTTAAAAGCTGGTACAGATTTAGATGGCTATACAGCTGAAGAAATAATTAATACAGATTCAAAACCATTTGATAAAAATGGTATAAAATTTGTAATATCGCAAATAAACAGTGCAGATGTTGATAGTGTATTAGAAAAACAAAAAGATTTAGAACATGCTATAGAAAATGAAATATTATTAAATAATTTAGATTGTTATATATTCTTAGTAACAGATATTTTGGAAGCATCTTCAAAAGCAATAGTTTTAGGAAATAGAAGAGATATATTTGAAAAAGCATATGTAACAAAGTTATGCAACAATATTGCTATATTAAATGGAGTTGTTTCAAGAAAGAAACAAGTACTTCCAAAAATATTAGAGGTAATAAACTAAAACACTTGAAATTTAATTCATTTTTTGGTAAGATAAATAAGTCTAGTAATGAAGTTGTCATTACAAGACTTATTATACTTATATAATAAAATTATAATTTACTAAAAAAGTATTAAATGCCGATGTGGCGGAACTGGCAGACGCACCAGACTCAAAATCTGGCGGGAAACCATGTGGGTTCGAGTCCCACC
>CALXVO010000035.1 GCA_944392065.1 uncultured Clostridia bacterium
TTCTTATGAGTAAAGAAAGATGGGAAGAACTTAAAATGAGTGATGAGAAGTGAGAAGTGTGAGATGCGAGGTGTGATGCGAGGTGTGAGATGCGAGGTGTGAGGTGGGAAATGAGCTTTATAATCTCATCTCCCATCTCCCATCTCTCATCTTTCACTTCCCACCTCTCACTTCCCACCTCTCATATCACACCTCCCAATTAAATAAATTACTAAAGAGGATGAGTATGGAGAAAAATAGAATTCTATCAAAATTAAATATAGACATCAGAGATTATAACAATGAGTTAGAGAAGATTTTAGAGAATAAATTATTTTCGTATGACGTAAAAAATTTGTTACTTAGTATGCTGTATAAAATTGAAAATGCTTATAAAGACTATGAAACTGTTAAAGTAGAAGTACCTTCTAAAAAAGAATTTATTGAAAATATACTAAGGATTATAAAAGAAAAAGCATTAAAAATCTTTCTAGTGAAATCAGAAACACTAGAAGCAGAAGAATTGGAAAAAAATAGACTAGCTTATAAAATTGATAGAGAGAATGGAGAAATTACTTGTTTTCAAAATGAATTAGTAATATTAACTGCATTATTAAAGCTAGATGAGACAGAAATACAATGGAAAGTACCATATGACTATGTAAAAGAGCCATTAAACGCATTAATAAATCAAGGGAAAATAGATGCAATGGCAGAAGTAATACGAGATTTTAATGGATGGTCTTGGGATATTGTAACAAAAGAAATAGGAGATATACAAGGAAATTTAATATACCAAAGCTTAATATTGCTAAATGGTAAAAACAGAATAATTGGTATTAATTATAAAAAATTTTATAAT
This sequence comes from uncultured Clostridia bacterium, assembly GCA_944392065.1. Taxonomy (GTDB): domain Bacteria; phylum Bacillota; class Clostridia; order TANB77; family CAG-508; genus CALXVA01. The sequence goes on from CALXVO010000035.1 coordinate 842, forward strand.
CTTGTAATTAGAATGGCTATCGAAAGGTTTATCGTTAACGAGGAAAATGAAGAGTATACAAAAAATTTTGAGAAAATAAAAAAATTGAAAAAAGAAAGACTGGAATTATTTAATAACAAGGAAGAATTTTTAAATCAGATAACTAAAGAGAAAAAAGACTATACAAAACAAATTGAAAAAATCGATAAGATATTAAATAATAATGAACTTTTAAAAAATGAGTATTATGAAAGAAATAAAAGGCTACCAAATAAAGAAAAAATTTTTAGTATAAACTATTTGATTAGAATCTTAGATAAAGAAAGATTAGAATGCTTAGAGAAAATAGAGGAATGCAATAAACTAATATTACCAAGGGAATTTGTAGAGCAAAAGGCTAAACTTGAAGAAGAAACAAAATTTATAGATAGCATATTGGCCAATATTGATAGAAAAGATATTGTGGAAATTTGTGAGGATTTTTTAGAAAATGTAAAAAATATAGTTAATGAAATTAATGAAGAAAGCAAAAATGAATTAATAAATTGGATATATAAAATAAGGTATTATAGATATGTTCCAATAAGCAATAATGAGAATGTCAAAGACATACAAGAACTGAATAATTTATTTGAAAAATTGACAAAATTGATAATAAAAAAGGCACAAGAATTAAAAATATGGGATACTTTTTCAGAAGATAAAGACCTTACCTATCAAATTTTGAAGGAAGTTTTTGATAGTAAAATTGTTAATTTGCAAAATATAAATATACAATGCCGATATGAAGATAAAACATTATATGTAGAATATTATGATGATACAGTAATAGAAAGTTCATTAAAAATTCATATAGATAGTGTAAAAATAAAAAAGAAGTTTAAGCTTTTTGTTTAAAGGAGGAAATAAATGAAAGTCACTTTTTTAGGAGCTACCAAAACCGTAACTGGTTCCAATTTTTTAGTAGAAGGAGCTGGAAAAAAATTCTTAGTAGATTGTGGAATGTATCAAGGATCTGCAGCAGATGAATATGAAAATGAGGAGCCATTTTTATTTGATGTAAATGATATTGATTTTATGCTACTTACTCATGCCCATATTGACCATTCCGGTAGAATACCAAAGTTATATAAAGAAGGATATCGAAATAAAGTATATGCAACAAAAGCAACTTGTGATTTATGTTCTATCATGCTACCAGATAGTGGTCATATTCAAGAAATGGAAGTAGAATGGAAAAATAGAAAAAGAGAAAGAAAAGGAGAAGAACCACTTCCACCACTATATACCGCAGAAGAAGCAGCAAAATCGTTAGAAATATTTAGTCCAGTAAAATATGACGAAATTATTGATATTGATGAAAACATTAAAGTTAGATTTAATGATGCTGGTCATATGTTAGGCTCTGCCATTATAGAAGTATGGGTTACGGAAAATGGAAAAACAGAAAAAATTGTCTTTACAGGAGATTTAGGAAATAACGATATACCACTTTTATCTCCTCCTACTATGATAGAAGATACCGATTATTTAGTAATGGAATCTACCTATGGTAACAGGCTTCATATACGAAATGACGACAAAGCAAGTTTATTCTTAGATATTGTCTATGAGACATTAGAAAAAGGTGGAACAGTAGTAATTCCTTCCTTTGCAGTGGGTAGAACGCAAGAAATTCTATATGAATTAAATCGAATAAAAGAAGAAAAACATGACGAAGAATTTTATAAAAAATATAAAAGATTAATGAGTGTACCGGTATATGTAGATAGTCCTCTTGCTATATCGGCAACGGAAGTATTCAGAGAAAATATGGATTTGTTCAATGAAGAAACACAAGCAATTATTAATTCAGGGGATAATCCTTTGGAATTTGATGGACTAAAATTTACAAAAACAGCTGACGAGTCTAAAGCACTAAATGCAAGTAACGAATCTGCTATTATTATATCGGCTAGTGGTATGTGTGAAGTTGGTAGAATAAAACATCATTTAAAACATCACTTATGGGAGTCAAATAGTACTATTCTCTTTGTAGGATACCAAGCACCAGGAACACTAGGAAGAAAATTAGTAGATGGAGAGAAAAAGGTAAAAATCTTTGGAGAAGAAATTGCTGTAAATGCTAAGATAGAATATATTGAAGGATATTCTGGACATGCAGACCAAGAATGGCTTTTAAATTTTGTATATTCATTTATCAAAAAACCAAGCCATATCTTTTTAGTACATGGCGAGCCAGAAGGACAAGTTGTATTAAAACAAAAATTAGAAGAAAACACAGAAATACCAGTTATTATTCCGGAGTATGGAGAAAGCTATGACTTAGAAGAAAAAGTGGGAATGATAGGAAAAGTTCATACAAAAGCAAAAGAGCAATACTTAAGATTAGAAGTTTTAGAAAGAATGAACACCTTAAAAGAAGAATTAGAAGATATGTCGAATATTGTAAAAGAAGAGTATTTAGACAAATATGCTAGTGATGAAGATGTTATAAGATTAAAGGAAAGATTAAAAGAATTAGAACAACAAATTGTAAAAATTGTAGAAAATAAGTAAGGCTTACACTTCACAACTTGTTCTGAAATGCCAAAGCAATGTTATTTTAATTTTATGTTTCCGGCCCCCAACTGCGTACAAACTGTATAAACGCTACTTACGTACCATTTAACAGTTTGTAAACTTGTCGGTCCCCACCTTAAGCACTCCAACATAAAATTAAAATATACATTGCTTTGAGAAAAAAGAAGCTGTTTATAGTAACAAGTAAGGCTTATTAAAAAGAAAATATAAAATAAGGAGAAACAAATGAATAACAAGTATTTAAATGATGCTATTATAGGAGGAAAGGAAATAACAGCTAGTTATACAAAAAATGGTGAATTATTAAGATTAATGTATAGTACACCAGATTTTAGACAATTCTTAGACTTCTTCCATACAGGAGTAAAAATAAATGATTCATGTATTATCTATTTGCATGAAGATCAAAATAATCGCTATCACCAATATTATAGCGAAGACACCAATGTGCTTAATACGGAGATTGAAAACACTTATTTTAATTTGAAAATAAAACAAACTGATTTTGTTTCCATGAAAAATAGTGTACTAGTAAAAAGATATGTACTAAAAAATGAAAATACCATTGACCTAAATGTCAATTTCCTTGTACATTCTAAATTATTATCAAACCCTAATAATATGGTTGGCTCTAAAATAGAAAATAATGTCTTAATGCAATATAGTCATAATAATACAATGTGCATGTTTTCCAAAAAAGAAATAAATGCGCATCAATTAAATGATACAGACAACAATATTGGAAGCGGAGTAATACAAGATAAAGATTATATTGGAATGAGTTCAGACTCTAGCATCAATTATGAAGTAGGAATTTTAAAGCCAGGAGAAACAAAAGAATTAGATATCTATTTATATGTGATAGAAAATGAAAAAATATCAGCAGAAGAAATCTGGAAAAACATTGAAAATATTAGAAAGCAAGATGTAATACGTGAACAAACCTCTGTAGAAAAATATTGGAGAAAATATGTAAAAGATCATATAGGCATAGAATTAAAAGAAGAAAATAGTGAATATAACAAAAAGTTTAATAAAATATATAAAAGAAGTATTCTACTATTTCCTTTACTTACCAATAAAGAAACAGGAGGAGTAGCGGCAGCAGTAGAGGTAGATGAAAATTTAACACAATGTGGTAGGTACGGATACTGCTGGCCTAGAGATGCGGTATTTATCACTCGTGCTTTTGACAAGGTAAAAATGGAAAAAGAAACCGAGAAATTCTATAAAATCTTTTGCAAAAACACACAAAGCAAAAACGGAATGTGGGAACAAAGATTTTACACAGATGGAAGGTTAGCACCTTGTTGGGGATATCAAATTGACGAAACAGCAGGAGTGGTATATGGCGTATATGAACATTATCTAGTAACAAAAGATAAAAAATTCTTAAAAGACACTTTAAAAATGTGCGAAAACGCAGTGAAATTCTTATGCATGTACATGGATAATATTTTAGGAATTCATGACGATAGTGATATTGTAAAAAACGAAATAGAAAAAACATATCACACAGAAAACAGAAATAAACTTCCTGTAAGCTACGATTTATGGGAAATGCATGAAGGAGTACATCTCTACTCTTTAGCAAGCATCAATGCCGCATTCAACGCTATTAAAAAAATATATGAAATATTTAAACCAGAATACGAAGAAAAAAATAGACTAAAATTAGAAAGTATAAATAAATTAGAAAAGAAGATAGATTTTTATCAAAAAGAAATCAAAAAATACGTTGACAATAATATGGTTAATGAAAACACCAAAACACTAAAAAGAAATACCAATGACGATGTTACCGACATTAGTGTACTAGGAGCTGTAGTACCATTTAAAATGTATGGAGCAAAAGAAAAAAGAGTAACAGATACTATTGAAAAAATAAACATGACACTTAGAACCTATACAGGTGGATACCTAAGATTTGAAGGAGACCACTATCGAGAGGGAAAAAGCCCTTGGTCCATTTCAACTCTATGGATGGCAATGTACTATAATGAAATAGGAGAAAAGAAAAATGCACAAAACAGTATTGACTTTATTGTAAATAGTGCTAATGAACATGGTTTAATAGGAGAGCAAATAGACAACAACGCAATGCAGCCAAACTGGGTAATAGGCCTCGCTTGGGCCCACGCAATGTTTATTCTCGCTATTTCCTAATTGGGGACAGGCTTCCCTAAAAGGGGACAGGCACCAATTAGGGAAAATCAGAAAAAAGGGACAGACATGAAGATGAATTTAATACACAACAGGGTATATATAATATGTATAATCAATTAATAAATAGATGAATAAAATATGAACAAAATGTAAAATTTTAGTAAAAAGTATAGCACATTTTAAAAAAATGTGTTATATTTTTAGTATGTTATGTAATGTTTTTTAAGAGCTATATAGGGGCATATAGGAGAGGTAATATAATAAATAAACACTGAAAGGAGAAAATTATGTCCCGAATATCACGTTCTGATATAAAAATCGAATCTAATATTTATCATATAATTCTAAGAGGAGTAAATAAGCAAAATATTTTCTTAGAAAATTATGATAGAACTTTTTTCTTAAATAAATTAGAAAAGACAAAAGATGAGTATAAATCAGATATTTATACATTCGTACTAATGAATAATCACGTACATCTAGTTGTCTATGACAAAGAAAATGCATTATCTAAAATGATGCATAGTATATGCACGAGTTATGCTAGATATTTCAATGAAACTTATAATAGGTGTGGACATTTATTTCAAAATAGGTTTAAAAGTATTGGCGTAAATAGTGATAGGTATTTACTAAATTTAATTAGATATGTTCATAAAAATCCAGAAAAAGAAGGAATAGCTAAAATGGAGGATTATGAGTGGAGTGGATATCAAGAATATCTGGGAAAGAAGAAAATTGTTAATACAGAATTTGTATTAGAAATGTTTGACGAAAATAAAACAAAAGCAATTGAAAAGTTTTTAACATTTAACAAAGGAATTGAAAGAGAATATTCAGATGCTGAATTTGAAGGCGAAAAGCTGACTGATGATGAAGCAGTAGAAAATATAAAAAGATTATTAGAAATTGACAATTTACAAAATATTCAAAAACTTAATAAAGAATTACAAAAGGAATATATACAAAAAATATCAAAAATAAAAGGAATATATGCAAATCAAATTTCTAGAATATTAGGAATTAATAAAAGTATTATCTATGAATTAAGAAAAAGGAGCAGGTATTCCTAAAAGGGGACAGGCACCAATTAGGAAAAATCAGAAAAAAAAGCCTGTCCCCAATTAGGAGGTAAAATATGGCAAAAGGAAAAACTGTTTTTGTGTGCAGCAATTGTGGATATGAGTCGGCAAAATGGCTAGGAAAATGTCCCGCTTGCAATGAATGGAATACCTTTTATGAAGAAAAGGTGGTAAATACATTTAGTACGTCTGGCGGAAAGAGTAGTGGAAATAAAGAGAGAAGTATGCCTCGCAAGCTAAAAGAGGTAGAAGGAATAGAAACGGCTAGAACTAGTACAGGTATAGGAGAGCTAGATAGAGTGCTTGGTGGTGGATTAGTAAAAGGATCTCTTGTATTAGTTGGTGGAGAGCCTGGTATTGGTAAGTCTACTTTGATTTTACAACTTTGCGATAAAATGCAAGGAGATGGAAAGGTATTATATGTTTCAGGTGAGGAGTCTGCTGAACAAGTAAAAATTAGAGCAGATAGACTGAACATTAATAATGAGGATATTATGTTTTTAGGAGAAACGAATATTGATAATATTCAAGATGCAATAATATCCATAAATCCAAAGTTAGTTATCATTGATTCTATTCAAACAATGTATTCAGAAGAAATTACTTCAGCAGCAGGAACGGTAAGTCAAGTGAGAGAAATTACTTCTAGAATTATGAGAATGTGCAAAGATAATGGTATAACTACAATTATTATTGGACATGTTACAAAAGATGGAAATATTGCAGGACCAAGAGTATTAGAGCATATGGTTGACACAGTATTGTATCTGGAAGGAGAACGATATTTTTCCTATCGAATCTTACGAAGCGTAAAAAATAGATTTGGTTCTACCAACGAAGTAGGAATGTTTGAAATGAAAAATGAGGGAATGGTGGAAATTACGAATCCATCCTCTATTCTTATTTCAGAGAGAAATGATAATCCAGCGGGTTCAGTAATAGTTGCTAGCATGGAGGGAACAAGACCATTATTGGTAGAATTGCAAGCACTAACAACACCAAGTGTATTTGGTATTCCTAAAAGAACAGCAAATGGAATTGATTATAATAGATTGGCAGTATTAATGGCTGTAATAGAAAAAAGAGCTGGGATTGCGCTTGGAACTCATGATGTGTACTTAAATGTAGTTAGCGGTATAAAACTTGTAGAACCCGCTATTGATTTAGGGGTAGTACTTGCATGTACATCAAGTTATAAAAATGTGAGTATCCCACAAGATGTAGTAGCAATAGGCGAAGTAGGCTTAACAGGGGAAGTAAGAGCTGTAAATATGATAGAAAAAAGAATAAAAGAAGCGGAAAAGTTAGGCTTTAAAAAATGCATTATACCAGAAAGTAATAAAAAACTATTGAAAGATAGCTTTAAATTAGATATAATAGGCGTTAGGAATATTAATGAAGCAATAAAGGGATTGCAACTTAGATAGTACAATGGACGAAGTCTGTCCCTTTTTTCTATTTTTTCCTAAAAGGGGACAGGCACCAATTAGGAAAAATCAGAAAAAAAAGCCTGTCCCCAATTAGAAGGAGTGAGAAAAATTGGCTAGTAATGATGGAATTGAAGAGGTTTTAAGACAAATTGCACCTGGTACTCCAATTCGTAATGGATTGGAAAATATATTAAATGCGAAAACTGGTGCGTTAATTGCGGTGGCAGATACAGATCAAGTTCTAAATTTAGTAGATGGTGGCTTTAAATTAGATGTAGATTTTAGCCCAGCTAAATTATATGAACTTGCTAAGATGGATGGTGCCATTATTTTAAGTTCTGATTTGAAAAAGATTTTATATGCCAATACTCAACTTATTCCATCTCCAGAGATCGCTACAAACGAAACTGGTACAAGGCATAGAACAGCAGAGCGTACGGCAAAGCAAACTGGTGCACTGGTAATAAGTATTTCGCAAAGAAGAGGTATTATAACTCTATTTAGAGGCAATTCAAGATATGTGTTAAAGAATTCAGCAGATGTGATATCAAAGGCAAATCAAGCCTTACAAATTGTAGAAAAGTATAAAAAGGTATTTGATAATAAAATAAATATTTTGAACGAATATGAGTTTAACGATATTGTTACATTGGAAAATGTTATTACCGCTATTCAAAGAGCAGAAATGGTAATGAAAATTGCAGAAGAAGTAAATAGAGCAATTGATGAGTTAGGAGAGGAAGGTAGACTTCTAGAAATGCAATTAGATGAAACAGTGGGAGATTTAGAAAAAGAGGAACTTCTTATTATAAAAGATTATATTGCACATGGGAAAAAGAGAACCGCAGAAAAAATTCTGCAAGAGTTAAAAAATATAGAATACGAGGATCTCCTAAAAGCAGATAAAATAGCAAATCTTTTAGGATATGAAGATTTTGATAATTATGATGAAGTTGGTGTCTATACAAGAGGATATAGAATTTTAAACAAAATACCAAGGATGCCAAGCAACATAGTAGAAAATTTAGTAAAATCGTTTAAATCCTTCCAACATATTTTAATGGCAGATATACCACAACTGGATGATGTAGATGGAATTGGCGAAATAAGAGCAAGAACCATAAAGCAATCATTAAAAAGAATGCAAGAGCAATTTGTTTTTGACAATTTGATTATGTAAGTAAATAATATTTTTTAGATATGCTTCTTTTCGATATCTATATAGCTGTGAACTGTAATGTATGTTACTGTTCAGTGTGAATTTAATAAAATGCTGATATAATTTATATTATTAAAACAGTTCCACGTGTTAGATATATATTTTGTTCGAATACTTGGAGAACACAATATATATCTAACAGCAAGATGGAACGGATTTTATATAGATTTATTTATACGCTGAACAGTAACTAATGTATAGTAACTTATGTAAAGAAAAAGCAAAAAACAATTGTAATCCAAAAGTAAATATGCTAAAATTTAAATGTGTATAAAATAATTTATGAAAAAGCAATAATACAGAAAGGAAGAAAAATAAATGAATAAAATTATAGTAAGAACATTATTAATATTAGGAATATTATTAGCAATAGCAGGAATAGTGTTTGTGAGTTATGGAGTATATAAAAAAGTCACCTTAGATATACCAAACCCTGTTGCTACAATGGAAGTAGAAGGATATGGTACAGTAAAAATAGAATTATATCCAGATAAGGCTCCTGATACAGTGGCAAATTTTATAAGACTTGCTAATAGAGGATTTTATAATGGGACAACTTTTCACCGTACTATGCCTAATTTCGTAATTCAGGGTGGAGCAAAAGATGGAGATACTGCAGCATCTCCTGCACTTAGTGACATATACGATTTAGATAGTGTGTTAAATGATAAAAATACATTCGAAACAATATTAGAAGAATATTATGATGGAGAATATACATTAGATGATGATGCAAGTACAGTAATAACATCTTATTCTCAAATGAAATCATACATTAAAAATACAGAAGATGGACAGAGCTATTTTGATAATTTCTTAAATCAAGAATACACAATAGAAGGAGAATTTATTGCAAATGGCTATGAAGAGAATAATTTAAAACATGAAACTGGAGTAATATCTATGGCGAGAAGTGATTATAGCGATTATGGATATAATACTATTGGATATAATTCTGCTGGCTGTCAGTTCTTTATTGTAATGGAAAATAATAATTATCTAAATGGATTATATGCACCATTCGGAAAAGTAGTAGAGGGAATGGATGTTGTAGAGAAAATTGCTAATGTAGAGGTATATTACCGAGATGAAGATTTAGGAGAAGATGATAAAGTTCCAACAGATGAAGACGGAAATAAAATTGTATCAGATACTCCAATAGAACAACCAGTAATAAAAAGTATTAGTGTAGAAACATATGGAGTTGACTATGGATTACCAACAACAATAGAATCATTTAATCAGTATTTATCACTATTTGAGTATTAGGATAAATG
>CALXVO010000036.1 GCA_944392065.1 uncultured Clostridia bacterium
CAAGTTTTTAATAACAGAAGTTCCTGAAGTAATTGAAACATCATGTTCTGTTGACATACCTCCAAAAATAACACCTAATTTTAATTTACTCATATTAAATTTCATTCCTTTCCAAGGCACACATAGTTATTAAAAGAATTTTATTTCAAACTATCCTCCATTCTATTTTTAGGTAAAATTAAATAAAGTTTTTTTGTATTTTGTAGCATTCACATTATTATTTTTAGTTTATTGTTAAAAAATATAGCCTTATATAATTTTAAGTTTTACTCGTAAATAGCATTAAAGATTTCTTGAAAATTTAAACCATTAGATGCTTTTAATAAAATAGCATCCGATTTTTTTGTATTTTCTTTAATCCATTTTATGGCTTCTGCATTATTGTCGCAAATAATAATAGCATCTTTCTTCATTCCTTTTTCTTTCGCAACTTTTGCTATATCTTTCGCTAATTCTCCTACTGTAATTAATACATCAATTTTATTTTTTGCTACTTCTTCGCCTACTTTTTTATGTAATTGTTTTGAAAACTCTCCCAATTCTAACATATCTCCTAATACTACTATTTTTCTATTTGAATTTATATTTCCTAGATATTCAATTGCTGCTTTCATAGAATCATAATTAGCATTATAGCAGTCATTTATAATAGTGATTCCATCTTTGCTTTTTTCTACTTGCATTCTTCTTTTTGTAAGTTCAAAATTAGCAATTCCATCTAAAATATCTTGCATTTCTATATCAAACAATCTCCCAATTGCAATAGCGCATAAACTATTTAATACAAAATGGTTTCCTCCTACTGTTACACCAACTTGGTAGGTTTTTCCATCAATATCAATTTTATATGTACTGCCATTTTCTGATAATATAATATCATATGGCATAATATCACTTTTGTTTTCCATACCAAAAGTTATTACATTATATTTTTCATGCTTGTTTTCTTCATACCATTTGTGTAACATATCATTATCATTATTAATAACAAGCGTACCATTTTCTTGCAATCCATCTAGTATTTCTAACTTTGCTTTTAAAATATTTTCTCTAGAACCTAAGTTTCCTATATGAGCTGTTCCAACATTTGTAATAACTGCAACTGTTGGTTTTGCTATTTGTGCTAAATTGCTAATTTCCCCTTTTTGGTTCATTCCCATTTCTACTACCATGGCATTATGGTCTTTTAATCCTAATACTGTAAGAGGCATTCCTATTTGATTATTATAATTTCCAAGTGTTTTTAATGTATTATACTTTTTGGACATCACACTTGCAATAATATCTTTCGTACTTGTTTTTCCTACGCTTCCAGTAATTCCAATTACAGGAATAGAATATAAACTTCTTTTGTATTTTGCTAATTCTTGTATAGTTTTTACCGAATTTTCTACTAAGATAATAGTTCTATCACTATAGTTTTGTTTTAGTTCATCTCTATTTAAGATGCTTTCCACACTGGCTTTTTGTAAAATACATACCTCTGCACCATTTTTTAAAGCATCCACATACATTAAATTTCCATCATGGTGCTCACCTTTAAACCCTATGTAAGTACATCCATCTTTTACATCTCTAGTATCTTTGCAAAATTCGCCAAGTTCTGTTTGTTCATCTCCTAATATTAATTCTCCATTGCAAAGTTTTATAATATCTTTTACTTGTAATTTCTTACTCATTTCTTTTCCTTCTTAAACCTTTTATTTAGGTTTTTTATTTTTTAGGATTTACCTATAAACCCAATCTTAGATTTTTTACATATTATAATGCAAATTCTTCTTTTTTACAATATGTAGTAAATGAGAAATTGGGGACTGTCCCCAATTTCTCATAATTTAATGTGTTAATGTTCCATTCGGAGTATTTGTTATTATTAAAACATCTTCTTCTTTTCCGGTTTCACAATTTACATATACAATAAAATCTAATCCATCATAATTTCCTTCAAATTCCCAGCAAAGTACTTCTGTTTTCCATTCGGTTGGTATCATTGCTAATTCTTCGCTTTCTATGGTTAACTCATCATTTAAACTTTCTTTTGCTTCTTCCATCGTTACTTTTGGTTCTTCTAAATCTCTTTCTTTATGTGAATTTAGATATCCTGTTGTTTCTATTCCTAATATCTCACCATTATCTAATGCTACTTTTACTTTAATTAAATCTGCATACATAACTACATCTTCTTGTACATAAGCATAATTAATAGTAACAATTCCACTTTGTTTTAGATAATACGTTTCTTTCATGTTTTTAAAGCCTTTTTCTTCTAAATATTGTTTTGCTTTTTCATCCGCTTCTTCCTGCGAAATTACTTCCGCTGTCACTTCTCTATTTTTATCCATATAAATTACATGTCCACCTTTTTCAGAAATGGAAACAGTCGCTGTACTATCATCATTAAATGTTATACCAAAATTATAGGAATTGATATCTCCCTCACTTCTTCCATAAGAAGTTACCTCTTTTATATTCTCATTATTAAAAAGTTCCGTTGCTTTATTCTTTGCTGTTTCCTCATCAATATTTTCTCCTGTCAATCCCACTTTTTCTGCTGTGGTAATATGTTCTGAAAATGCTCCATCATAAATTAATCCAGAATATTCATGGAAAGTTTGCTCTAAATTATCAAAACTATCTTGCGAAATATTACTTACTTGCTGTGCAAATGCTACCGTACCCTCATCTGTTAACTCTCCCCAACTAATTCTTCCGTCATTTATATCTGCAGATAATTGATTTAATGTATTTTCTAGTTCCACACTATACTCGTGCAATTCTTTTAAATTATTCATATCATCATCTGTAAGTTCTTTATCATCAATCGCCTTTCTAGAAAGTGAATAACTATACTCACTTACTTGATTTAAAAATTTTGATGTATTTTCAAGTTCATTACTACTAATTGGAAGCTGTGCTAAATATGCCATTGCTAAGTTTGCCTCTCTCCATACATTTGTTAAACTATCTGCTCCACTTTCTGGTGAATTTGATATTAATGACTTTGCTAAATATACTTCCACATTCTGTACATAATCTACTAATTCATAAAATGCCTCATTGTATGAATTTTCAGAAGCTTGTCTATACTCTATTTGTTTTTTATAGGTATAAATTCCAAGTATTACAATAATAGAAAATAGTACTACTATAATACTAAGCATATGTCTATCTTTTAATCTATTTTTCCAATCGATTAATTTATTCTTTATCTTTCCCACAAAATCAATCCTTTCTAATTTATGACAATTACCTATATTTTGGTTACAATTCATAGTTTATTCTAAAATATCGGAGCAATGTATGTTTTAATTTTATGTTGGAGTGCTTAAGGTGGGGACCGACAAGTTTACAAACTGTCAAACGAAACGCAAGTGGAGTTTATACAGTTTGTACGCAGTTGGGGGCCGGAAACATAAAATTAAAACATACATTGCTCCGACCAAAATTAACTTTGAACAGTAACATATTTTGTGTAAATTTTGTTAAAATATTCTTAATTTTTAGACTTTTTCTATTTTTTATGTTAAAATATTCTTGATTTTTACTAATAAAGGGGAATTTATGAAAAAAATATTAATATTATATGCAGCTTATGGAGGCGGACATTATTCTGCCGCAAAATCCATAAAAAAATGTTTAGATGACAATTACGAAGTAGAAACTGAAATAGTAGATTGTATTGAATATGTTAATAAGATATTAAATCGAATAACAACTGGTGCATACAAAGAAATGGCCAAAAAAACTCCAAATTTATGGGGAAGTATTTATATGAATTCGCAAAAAGGAGTACTTGGACATGTTAGCTCTGGGGCTAATAAAATGATGGCAGTAAAACTAAAAAATTTAGTTAAAGAAAAAAATCCAGATTTAGTAATTTCTACCCATCCTTTTAGTAGTCAAATGGTTAGTTATTTACGTAGAAAAAGAAAAATTGATTGTAAACTTGTTACTATTCTTACTGATTTTGCGCCTCACGATCAATGGCTTATTGGACATGAATATACAGATGCATTTTTTGTATCTAATGAACGTATGGGAAAATATCTAAAAGACTATGGAATAGAACCTAGTAAAGTTCATGTAACTGGCATTCCATTATCTGATCGATTTTCTAGTAGTTTTGATAAAAAAAGTATATATCATGAATTTAAACTAGAAGAAACAAAACCTGTTATTCTATTTTTCGGTGGTGGTGAATTTGGCCTTGGCAAAGACAGAACTCTTCAGATTTTAGATGCTCTTATCCACAATTTACCCACCTATCAGATTGTTGCTATTTCAGGAAGAAATCTTAAAATGAATGCTGGCTTTAAAGAACTAGTACAAGAATCAAATTCACAAGATAGAGTTAAGGTATTGGATTATACCAATAAGGTACCAGAACTAATGAGTATATCTACTATTGTTGTTACAAAACCTGGTGGACTTACTACCAGCGAAAGTTTAGCTTCCAATTTGCCAATGTTAATTATAAATCCAATACCTGGTCAAGAAGAAGAAAACGCAGAATATTTAGAAAAACACAATGTTGCTGTATGGCTTAAAAAGAAAGATGACCCTAATACCGTAATTCAAGAATTATTTAGCAATCCAGATAAGTTAGAAAAAATGAAAGAAAATACAAAATTACTTGCTAAAAAGAATTCTACTAATGACATTTGCGAAATTATTATGAAATTAATTTAAAAAATACATTGTTCTGCTAAAAAGTAAGTCTGTAGAATTCAAGTATAAAATTTCTTACTGCTATATATCACAAAAATTAAACCTCCCGCATACTATAATATGGGAGGTTTTAAATGTAATTACTATATACTTTTTCTCTTATCTTTGCATTCCTCTAATACGTAGAAAGGACTAACTAGCTATGGATCATTTATCGAATATCTCTGGTAGCGATCTTGCTGCTCTTGCAAATTCTATTGCCTTATTTATCAATAAAAATTATTCCGTAGCTGACATTGCAAAATTTGTTGCATTTTTTACTTCTATTGCTGATATCTTATCCCTTTTAGTTATTGATAAAGTCGTGGAGGATTCAGATTCTTCTACTTCAAGCAATATATTTGATAAAAATAATTCAAATAAACAATGTACATAATAATTGACTACTCCTACAAATAGTTTTATCTACTTCGCTCTATAATTCTCTTCTTCCTTCTAATGCCTTTGATAGAGTTACCTCATCTGTATATTCTAAATCCCCACCAACAGGTATACCATGTGCAATTCTAGTAACTTTAATTCCCGTCGGTTTTATGAGCTTAGAAATATACATGGCAGTTGCTTCTCCTTCGACTCTTGGATTCGTAGCTAAAATAATTTCTTTTACTTCTCCCCCCATAAGTCTCGTAAGTAATTCTTTTATTTTTATATCATCTGGACCTACTCCATTCATAGGAGAGATACTTCCATGAAGTACATGGTATACGCCTTTAAATTCATGCGTTCTTTCCATGGCAACCACATCCTTCACATCTTCTACAACACAGATGACGGAATTATCTCTTTTGGGATTAGAACAAATTTCGCATGGATCTGTATCTGATATATTAAAGCATTTTGAACAGTATTTTAAATTTTGTTTTGCATTTTGTATTGCAGATATAAATTCATCTGTCTCTTCTTTACTAGCATTTAATATATAGAAAGCAAGTCTTGCTGCTGTTTTGCTTCCGATACTTGGTAATTTTTCAAATGCTTCTATTAGTTTTTCTATAGATGGTGAATAATATGACATAGCTTTCCTTCCTTTTTCTATTTAAATATGAGCAAACTGGTATAGTTTGCCCTATTAGTTTTATTTTATAAGCTGTTATAAACTTTTTATTTAATTAGAAATTAATTTTCTACATTAAACCTGGTATATTATATTTTCCTAGGGATGCAGCTTGTTCACTATCTACTTTTCTTAATGCTTCATTTACAGAAGTAAGTATTAAATCTTGTAACATTTCTACATCTTCTGGGTCTACTACTTCTTTTTGTATTTTAATTTCTTTAAGTTCCTTATTACCAGATACTTTTACATATACGGCTCCTCCACCTGCAGTAGCTTCAAAATCTTTTGCAGCTAACTCTTCTTGCGATTTTTCCATATCTGATTGCATTTTTTTAGCTTCTTTCATTAATTGATTGATGTTCATTCCACCAAATCCTCCCATTCCTGGGAATCCTCCTCTTTTTGCCATTTTTATCATCCTTTCTATTCTTTGTCACTTTTTGACAAGTCTACAATTAAATTTTTTTATATTTTATTTTTTCGTATTTGCTCACATTTCTTTTTCAAGGCACAAATCGGTTGGAAAAGAATTAAATTTTGATAAGTCAAAACAAATTTAAGCTTTATGAGGCATATTATATAATACTCTGATTAAGCTTTAAATGAGTTTTGTTAGCCAACAATTGTAATTATTTTCAACCTTTATAATTCCTAGTATTTCCAATTACAGTTCTACTCAATAATATTTAATGGTATATCCAAATCCGATGCCATTTCTTCGATTGGATTTATAATAGTTTCTTTTTTGGGTAACGAATCTGCATTTTCTATGATGCGTACTTTCATATCCTTTCCATACTCCATGGAAATTGTTTTAGAAAGTTCATTTATATTTTCTGGTTTTTCTAAAATAGATTTTCCAAATGCATTAATTCCTTCCGGAAAACTTATTCCAATAATCATATCATTTAATTCTATGGCTTTTGCTTTTAGCAAATTCGAATATAGCATAATTTTTCCATTCTGTCTTAATGTGTCTAATACGTTTCTCCATCCTTTTGCTTCTACATAACCAGAAATTGCTTGTGCTAGATTTTGTTTTTCCTTTTGTTTTACATCTTGGCTATTAGCATTTTCTCTTGTTTCTTGCTTTACTGAATGTGCTGTATTTTGTTGCATATTATTTACAGTTTTTCCTGTATTTGAACTACTTCTTTTCACATTTTTCACAGGTACTTCTATGATATTTTCACTACATAGTTTTATGATTTCTACTTGAAATAATATGCTTTTTTGCGAAGACCATTTCATATCATTTTCTAATTTGGATAAATCTGTAATAATATATAATAATCTTTCCTTATCCACTTTTTCTGCTAATTTTTTAATTTCTTCTTTTTCCTCATTACTATATATATCTAAATTGCCTGTTGCTTTAAATACCAAAATATCCTTAACATACTTTATTATTTCCCAAAGTAGATTATTTAGGTCTTTTCCCTCTTTTAAAACATCATCCACTGCTTTTATGGCTTCTTCTACATTATATTCTAAAAAAGCTTTAACAATGGCATGAATATAAGTTAATTTTGGTATTCCTACTAAATCCTTTATTTTGTCTTCATTAATATTGCTTTCTCCATCTTGCAGGCATCTTTCTAAAATGCTTAAGGCATCTCTCATTGCTCCTTCGGATAAAATAGCAATTAACTGTAATGCCTCTCTTGTAATTTGTATATTACTTTCTTTTGCTACATATTCTAATCTTTTTATTATATTTTCGTCCGATATTTTCTTAAAGTCAAATCTTTGGCATCTTGAAAGTATCGTTGCTGGTAATTTTTGTGGTTCTGTAGTTGCTAAAATAAATTTTACATGTTCTGGTGGTTCCTCTAATGTCTTTAATAAAGCATTAAATGCACCTGTTGATAACATGTGAACCTCATCAATAATATATACTCTATATTTTGCAAGAGTTGGAAGGAAATTTACTTCTTCTCTTATGGAACGGATATCTTCTACACTGTTATTGGATGCGGCATCCATTTCAACAATATCGGTAAGCGAACCAGAAATCGCCGCCTTGCAAATCTCACATTCGTTACATGGTTCCCCATCCTGCGGATTTAAACAGTTTACCGCCCTTGCTAAAACTTTTGCTGCTGAAGTCTTACCTGTACCTCTTCCTCCATTAAAAAGATATGCATGTCCTACTCTTCCTGCTATAATTTGATTTTTAAGTGTTTTTGTAATATGTTCTTGTCCTACTATTTCTTCAAACATTAAAGGTCTAAATTTTCTATATAGTGCCGTATATGACAATCTATATCACCCTCTATCTTTAAAAAATGGTGTGATCCATTTAATTACTCTATGGAAGTTCCCACACAAGAATTACTGCTTATTGCTGCTTCCTTCCGGACCTGACAAGGTTCACAGATTCTTGTTGGTCCCCTCCATACAATAATTAAATTTCTCATACCATTTGTATTATATACTTTTTTCCTTAATTTATCAATAGAGATTTAGAATTTTTTTGGAGTTACACTAAGTACTGTTACTCTCTCTTAAAAATCACATCACTCATATCTGTTTTCTCTATACTACAAGTTCCTTCTTCTACTATATTTCCACAAGGCATTTGTAAAGTAACATTGGCTCTATAATTACAATTATCTACCACTACTACCAAATCAAAAGATACATCAAATTGTACATCTTCATTACTAACATCTACTTTTTCTAATAAAGTACCATCGTGTATTATTTCATCATCACTATCTGAACTATATTCCCCTAATCCTGTATTACAGAAACGAATTAATGCACTACCGCCATTTGTTCCTATTTCTAATGTTTGAGGATTACTCTCCTCTGCACCTTTATATTCTAATTTTCCTTCTTGTATAATGTATTCGTCTTGATAGCTAAATAATCTTCCTTCTATGCTATTTGGCATATATTCCTTAACTTCTCCCTTAATAGGAGATTTTGTGATTGCTATATTTTCGATTTTAAGGCTTTTTATAGTCTTATCTTCTCCCCAATAATTTTCATTTTTGTCAAAATAAATGTATACATCATTATTTTGGTATACATTAAAATTCCATTTTTTATCTCCTTCCGCCTCTATCCCCTCTGCAGTACTTACCACTATTATTTTTGAAAGATTAAAAGGCATATTTTTGTCACCTTCTACTTCATAGCGTATCATCGAAATTGCCACCAGTAGAATGATTATAATAAGTACTGTCACAGCAACGCACAGCTTAATAGTTTGTTTCTTTTTTTCCTTGTCCACTTTTACCAAATCCTCCATTTGTTTTTACAAAATTTATTTTTTTACAATATGCTGCTCCAAGATATATTTTTAATTAACTACAAATTGTAATATTTTTGTACAAGTCTATTACTAATGCCAAATAGTTTATGTTATGGCGGAGCGGGTGGGATTCGAACCCACGTGGCATGCAAAACATGCCCAACTGATTTCGAGTCAGCCTCGTTATGACCACTTCGATACCACTCCAAATAATATTTTTTTACTATACAGCAAAGTTAGGTATCCTTACTCTGTTCAAGCAGTAAGTAACATATATTTTGCTATTGCCCCAGAGATGTACTTGACAAAATTCCCTTTCTTATTATAATTAACTAAAACAGATTTATAACTATATTAATATCACTTTTAATAACTATTTATCTTGTCCTTTTCGCTTTAATTCTCTTAATTCTTTAAAAAATTGTTTTAATAATTCTTCACAATCTTTTTGCATTATTCCTATTTCCACTTCTACTTCATGATTAAACTTGTAATCTTTCAATAAATTTAGAACAGAACCACATGCTCCTGTTTTTTCATCCATTGTTCCAATATATACTTTTTTAATTCGTGATTGAATTATTGCTCCTGCACACATTGGACATGGTTCTAATGTTACATACATCTCGCAATCCATAAGTCTCCAATTATCTAATTTTTTACTTGCCTCTTGAATTGCTAAAATTTCAGCATGTTTTGTTGTATCTTTTTTGCTTTCCTTTTTGTTATGTGCCTTTGCAATTATCTCACCATTTTTTACAATAACTGCTCCAACTGGAATTTCCAATTTTCTATATGCTTTTTTAGCCTCTTTTAAGGCTTCTTTCATAAATTCTTCTTGCATTTTATATTAATGCCCTCCAAATGAATTATATAATGTTTAATAATTATTACATATTTTTAATTTTTTTGCAAGTTTACATATAATTTAAAAACATATAAAGTAGAAACTTGTAAAAATATTGATTTTTCAATACTTTTACAAGTTCATACCATGGTGTTCCAGACAGGAATCGAACCTGCGACCTCTCCCTTAGGAGGGGAGCGCTCTATCCAACTGAGCTACTGAAACATTTTTTATATTATTTTACTATTTACACAAGTATTATAATTATAGTGGTATACTACGATAGTTCCAAACGTTCTTACTTAAAACTCTCTCCAGTTTCGCCTCCAAGAGTTTATGTACGAACACTTAGAATTATGGTGTACACCACTAAAGGGTGTACCCATAATTCTCTTTCTTTCTAATTCTCTACTACTTATATTGTATTTACTTCCGTTTCAGTGACACTGTACTTTCACTTTCAGCGTTCAGTGCTACAAGTACAAAGCTAAGCGAAAGCCCGTGCTACCATTTCTAGTAGAGGGATAGCTACCTCCACGACCAGTGGATGGAAAAACCAAGCCAGAAGAGAGGTAATTGCCGACCGCGACGAGCTCGAAGGGCGTAGTCTTC
>CALXVO010000037.1 GCA_944392065.1 uncultured Clostridia bacterium
GCTTATAATTGCTCTCTATATATTACATTTGCACCTTTATCTGCAAAGACTACTAATGGTTGTTCATGTTCTTTCACTCCATTAATATATTGGTCTACATTTGCAGCTTCAAAATTGTTATTTATTTTATTTGTAAAAGTATCATTCACATCAAGTATACCCATTTTTAATCACATTCCTTTCTAAGTTATAAATTAATTTTCAACCTTGCTTGTAAATATTTTCCTAAGTAACTACATTTCTATTTTACTATATTTTGCTCATTTTTTCAATGTCTATTCTTAAAATTACAAACTGCTCTCCAATTCTTTTATTTTGTCTCTTAACTCTGCTGCTTTTTCAAATTCCATATTGCTAGCATATTTTAGCATTTCATCTGTTAATTTATTTATTATATCTTCTACGCTCTCATCTTTACTAATATTATATTTATTTTCCGCTTCTTCTATAATACTTGCTTTAATAGAATCTCTAACCGATTTTTGAATAGTTTTTGGTGTAATTCCATGTTCTTCATTATATTCTTGTTGTATTTTTCTTCTTCTATTAGTTTCAGATATTGCCTTTTCCATAGATTCAGTTAATTCATCAGCATACATTATAACTTTTCCATCTGTGTTTCTAGCAGCACGTCCAATTGTTTGTATTAAAGAACGTTCTGAACGTAAGAACCCTTCTTTGTCCGCATCTAATATTGCTACCAATGAAACTTCTGGAATATCTAAACCTTCTCTTAAAAGATTTATTCCTACTAATACATCAAACTCTCCAAGTCTTAAAGAACGAATTATCTCCATTCTCTCTAATGCCTTAATATCAGAATGCATATATCTCACTTTTATATCAATTCCAGCAAGATATGCTGTTAAATCTTCTGCCATTTTCTTGGTTAGAGTTGTAACTAGCACTCTTTCGTTCTTCTCTACCCTTTCCCTTATTTGTTCAATTAAATCATCTATTTGATTTTCAACAGGTTTAACTTCGATTTTTGGATCTAGTAATCCTGTTGGACGGATTATTTGCTCTATCACATTTTCTTTTGAATGCTCTTTTTCATATTCAGCTGGTGTTGCACTTACAAATATAACCTGATTAATTCTTTCTTCAAATTCGTTAAATTTTAAAGGCCTATTGTCAAAAGCAGATGGAAGTCTAAAACCATACTTAACTAAAGACTCTTTTCTTGCTCTATCTCCATTATACATTGCTCTTACTTGTGGAATAGTAGCATGGGATTCATCAATAAGTAATAAAAAGTCCTTTGGAAAATAATCAAAAAGTGTAAAAGGTGCACTACCATGAGCTCTTCCACTAATATGTCTTGAATAGTTCTCTATTCCTTGGCAAAAGCCTGTTTCTTTCATCATCTCAATATCAAAATTTGTTCTTTCTTCTATTCTTTGTGCTTCAATTAATTTTCCATTATCTTTAAAATATTTTATTCTCTCTTGCAATTCCTCTTCTATAGTTCCTATAGCTCTTTCCATTTTATCTGCAGTTGTTACATAGTGTGAGTTTGGAAATACCATAACATGATTTCTTACTGCTATTACTTTTCCTGTTAATGGATTTATTTCTGAAATCTTCTCGATTTCATCTCCCCAGAATTCAACTCTTATGGCACTTTCACTTTCATCAGAAGGATATATTTCTAGAATATCTCCTTTAGCCCTAAATGTCCCCCTTTTGAAATCTAATTCATTCCTACTATATTGCATTGTAACCAATTTTTTCATTATTTCATTTCTTTCCTTTTGCATTCCTGGTCTTAATGAAACAATCATATGTTCGTAATCTATAGGGTCCCCTAATCCATAAATACATGATACAGATGCAACTATTATTACATCTCTAGTTTCAAATAAAGCTGCTGTTGCAGAATGACGTAGCTTATCTATTTCATCATTTATAGAGGCATCTTTTTCTATATATGTATCTGATGATGCAATATATGCTTCTGGTTGATAATAATCATAATAAGAAACAAAATACTCCACATTATTCTCTGGGAAGAATTCTTTGAATTCAGAATATAGCTGTCCAGCAAGTGTCTTATTATGTGCTAAAACCAATGTTGGCTTTTGAACTTGCTGTATAATATTTGCCATAGTAAAAGTTTTTCCAGAACCTGTAACACCAAGTAAGGTCTGGAATTTCTTGCCTTCTTTTATTCCATTAGATAGGTATTCTATTGCCTTAGGTTGATCTCCTGTTGGCTTGTAATCTGATACTAATTTAAACATATTTTGCCCCCTATTTTTTCTAATGTTTTTCTTATGCACGAATTTTACACGAATTAGAGTTTATTTGCTTGCCATAGATTTTATTACTTCCTCTTTTTCTAATATTAATCTATAAAGATCATCATTTTTGTCTAAATACTTATCTGCTAGTGGCCTAATCAAATTTATTAGTTCTTGTGCTTCATTTCTTAATAAAGCAATAACATTATCACTATTTTCTCCATATTTTGTTTTATAATATTCATAGCATTCATTTTCTTTACATCTTACTACTTCTTCATCTTCTATCGATTCTAAAAAATTATATATAATTCCTTCAAATATCTGTATATTATTTTCATTCAAACCTTGTATATCTATCTCTTCCAATATTTTATTTAAATATTTCTTTAAAATCTCGAGCTCATCAGAAATAGAGATGCCTCTAGCTATAATATATAAGGCTTCTATATTTATATTATTTTTTGTGTATTTGGTATATAATTCATCATACATTTTTAGTCTTTTATTTGTATCTATATATTTATATATTTTTAATAGCAATGTTTCTATTTCTATATTGTCAATATCATATTTATTATTAATCTCATCAACCACTTGTACAGCATATTTTTTCAATTCTTCTTTATTTTTCAATTTATTTAAAATGTTTATTTTAATCGTTACTAATCTTTTAAAAACTGTACTCTCAATATTTTTTTCAAAATATAACCCCTTTTCTTTTTTAACATATTTGTTTTATAATCCTAGGTCAATTTACTTTTCTCCATATTCTTTGATGATTTACTACAAGTTTCTATTTTTATTCTTTAATATTCTATCATTATTTTAAAAAAAGTACAAGGCTTAAATGAATGCCTTGTACTTTACAATATTTCCTCTGCAAGTTTCTTCATTTCTGCTATGTTGCCTTCCTTCATAGTAGATTTTATTGTAACCATTGGTTCTACAATATTTATATCTTTCATTTGGGTTAAAATGTTCTTCATACACTTCCCTGCTGAAGGTGCCCATGATCCATTTTCGATAATTCCTACTGTTCTTTTTTGATAATTTCTTTCTTTTAAACGACCTAGAAAATGTTCCATTGGTGGAAATAATCCTGCATTATAACTAGATGCTGCAATAATTAATTTAGAATATTTAAAAGCATTGGCAACAGCTTCTGCCCAATCGTCTCTTGTAAGGTCTGCTAGTATTACATTCTTTTCTCCTTGTTTTTTTAGTATTTCTGCCATGTTTTCTGCTGCCTTTAGGGTATTACCATAAATAGAGCTACAAGCAATAAATACTCCTTCTTCTTCTGGCTCGTAACTGCTCCATGTTTTATATTTATCTATATAATATCCTAGATTTTCTTTTAAAATTGGACCATGTAATGGACATATCATTTTAATATCTAAGGTTGCTGCTTTATTTAATAAAGCTTGTACTTGCATTCCGTATTTTCCAACAATTCCAATATAGTATCTTCTGGCTTCTGGTAGCCATTCTTCCTCTGCATCTAATGAACCAAATTTTCCAAAAGCATCTGCTGAAAACAATATTTTTTCTGTTTGCTCATAGGTTACCATTACTTCTGGCCAATGTACCATAGGTGCCATAAAAAATTGTAGTTTGTGCTTACCTAAATCAAGAATATCTCCTTCTTTTACCATAACTTTTCTCTCTGTTATATCCATTGGGAAAAAGTTAGCTAAAATATTAAACGTAAAACTATTCCCAACAATTTTCATTTCTGGATATTTTTTGGCTAACAAACCTATATTATATGCATGATCTGGTTCCATATGGGAAACAATTAAATAATCTGGTTTATTTCCATTTAATACTTCTTCTAAATTGCTTAGCCATTCCTCTGTTACTCCCTCATCAATGGTATCTAGAATTGCAATTTTTTCATCTTTTATAATATAAGAATTATAGCTCATTCCATTTTTTAAGACATATTGACTTTCAAATAATTTTAAGTCCTTGTCACTTGCTCCAATATTAATTATATCTTTAGAAATATTCACTTCTTTCATATTTACCTCCTCTTGGACAAAAGGGACACTCCTCTCATCTTATATTTATTTTCATATGCAATTCTATTATATTGTGCTATGTATGTCAATAATATTTCATAAGAAAGGCATTTCGCAGGGCTAGTCTCTGGAGCAACGGCGAAATACATGCTACTTACTTCGCTCGGACGGCCCAAGGTAGCCTAACCTTGTTGTATACGGAAAAAATCGTTAAAAATACTGAAATGTCGAATAAAAAGTCGATTTTTCCTATACAATAAAATAGAGCAGCTTTAACTTAAAGCTGCTCTAATGACTCAAAGCATTATCTCTCCTTGAATTGTTAAGCAATTCTCAATGAATCGCTTCAAGTCTAACGGGGACTGAAATTTCAATGCTATCAGCACGTAATTTATACCAGCAGGGATCAGGATTTTTAAAATTTGATTTGGTGAATACACTTTAGCACCATACGCCTTGGTGGCATCTTTGATAATGTCAAACACATGGCGAAGCAGATGCTCTTCATCGCCTTGAGTAGAGCACACTGCCATATGTATGGTACTGGTGTCCTCATCGATCATACCAATGCACTGGATATGGTCATCCCGCATATAAATTACACCTCCATAATATAAAAATATAAATAAATTATACACCTTCTCGATAATTTTTTCAATAGTTTTATTTATTATTCGTCTGTTACTAATTCATCATATTTTTCTGCCCTATCATTTCCAGTACCTGATGCAAAATGTTGTTCCTTTTCCCAATTCCGATTCCACTATGATATATCCATTATCTTTCTCAATAATAGTTTTCGCAAGAGCTAGTCCAATTCCTACACTGTCCTTACTTGCATTCTTTCCTTTATAGAATCTTTCAAATATATGTTTTAAATCCCCTTTATCAATTCCTATGCCTTCGTCTTTTATTACAATTTCTGAATACATATTGTTTTCATTATATGAAATATATACTTTACTATTTTCTTTGGAATGTTCCACACTATTCTTTAAAATATTGGTAACCGCTTCTATCTGCCATTTTAGATCACAAACCACTATTGGTTTCTGTTTTGTCTTTTTTTCTACTTTTTCAAAATTATTATTGTGATTCTTAGTATTCTCTAATTCTTTTTCTTCCCCACTTTTTATATTAACCTCAATATTTTTCAAATCACATAACATAGAAACGTTTTTAACCGCTTCTTCTACAATATCTTCTAATTTTTCTTCTTTATCATTAAACACAATCGTGTCAGCATCAAACTTAGATAACTTTAATAAAGATTGCACAAAAAAGTTTATATTCGCTATTTCTCGGTAAATATCTTTCATAAATTCATTTCTTGTGTTTACATCCATATTAGGATTGTCCAAAATGTTGTCAAGCATTATAGTAATGGAGGTAAGAGGTGTTTTTAATTGATGGGATATATCTTCTAATGATTTTTTTAAACTTATTTTGTCCTTTTTCGAATTCTCTGCTTGTTCTTTAAGCATTATTGTTATTTTATATAACTCATTTTTTAATATGGATAATTCATCTTCGCTATTTTCCCCAATGTCTAACATATAATTTTTGTTAGTTATTTCTTCAATATATTTTGTTATCTCTTTTATCTTTTTATTCTGACTTTTTTGATAGAGAATAAAAATCACAAAAACTGTAATGAATAGCAAAAGTAGAATGCCCATAGAGATAAGAGCAAATACATTATAATCCGTGCTGTTTCGCATAATGGCAGAATCTTTTTGTATATTGATTCCATACTCTTCCAGTAAATTACTGGTATCTCCATTGTCATTATTTAGTATGCTTATCATTTCATTAATATCTACATCAGGATACTGCTTTTTTATCACTGCTACCATTTGATTTATTACCAAATTTACATTTTGTGTGTATTGATGATATTGTAGCCAATTCATGACGAAAAAAAGGATAGCAAAAACAAGAAAAATAAGAGAAAATATAATTAAATATCTTTTTAAGTTTTCTTTATTCTTCATCAATTCGATATCCCACTCCTTTTACTGTTGTAATAATAGATGTTCCAAGTTTTTCTCTTATTCTCTTCATATATACCGTTACCGTATTATCATATACATCATTACCTGTCCAATCCCATATTTTCTCAATAATGTATTCTCTTGTTATTACTTTGTTTAAGTTTGTAAATAATAGCATTAATATTTTTAGTTCCAAGGAAGAAAAATTTAGTGCTTCGCTATTTTTGTAAATGCACATTTTATCTAGGTCACAAGTAATATCTTTTATTTTTACAATATTTTTCTTTTTATTTCTTAACAGAATTTTATTAATTCTCGCCAATAACTCTCTTGTAGAAAATGGTTTTGTTACATAATCTTCTGCTCCTAATTCCAAGCCTTTTACAATGTCATTTTCATCATCCTTAGCTGTTAGAAAAATAGTGTTTATGTTATATTTTTCTTTCATCGTTTGGTATAAATCAAAACCATTTCCATCGGGAAGTGTAACATCTAGTATGACTAAATCAATGTTTTCTTTTTCCAACATTTTCTGTGCATCTGCTATATTTTCTGCACATAGCACTTTGTATTTGTTTTGCTCTAAATTATATGTTAACGCTTTTGTTATAGCTTTATTATCTTCTACTAATAGTATTTGCATTCTTGTGCCTCCATTGTATATTCTAAATATTTATAGAAACAGGCAACCCTATCAAGAGTTGCCCATGTTTGTAGTTCGAATTAAACAATATTTCCTAAAAAACTCTCCAATTCCTTTAAGCTAGGAAATATGAGTACTAACTGAACAAGTATTTTGTTCGTGTCTGTTTCAACTTTACTAGCTGCTACTGTTTGAATTGGAAGACCATTGTATTTTTTGGCTTTATCAATTAGCTCTATAGCTAATTGCATTAAACGCTCCCATGCCTGTTGCTTTTCAGAGCTTATTAAAAGCTCCATAAGCGGCAAACCTGTTCTAATTTTTATATCACACCGTATAGGAAATCCATGCATTAATTCTCACTCCTTACAAAAGATGTATGAAATTATTATACATCTTTTTGTATGTCTTTTCAAGCTATTTACATAAAGTAATTTGCCAATTTTTTTACTCTACACATTTTCCTTCCTTATTGTCTCAATAATATTTTGCTTATTTACTTTGCTTATGGCAAATCGCATGATGATAAATACAACAATAAATACAAATACAACAGAAATTAGTATCGCATGAAGCGGCCATATAAATCCATAATCTAAACTCTTAGCAAACGCTTTATAAATGGCAAAGGAAGCAATTAATCCTAAAACAATACCATATAACAATGCCTTAAATGAATAGAATATAGTTTCTAAATTTACCATTCGATTGAATTCTTTTTTAGTCATTCCTATACTTTTTAGCATAGCAAATTCTTTTTGCCTTAATTCGATGTTAGAAGTTAACGTATTGAAAATATTTGTTACTCCAATTAGTGTAATTACGGCAATAAAACCATAAGCAAAAATGGAAGTTAAAAGTCGTACTGCCTCATAAAATTTCACTTGTTTATCAATATTAGAAACATAAGAATCACGATAGGTAGTAGTTAGATTTTCTTCTACTTCTGTTGGATTATCGACATTTATTGCCAAATCCGTAGGTACAAATTTTACACTATCTTTGTATTCATCTCTGTTTATAATAATGCAACCATTTCCATACGAAGTTCCTTCTTGTCCTCTTGGCTTTTCATCTGTAATTTCTGCAATGGTGAAAGTATAATCTATACCATCTAAATTGCCTGATAGTGTATCTCCTTTTTTGTAATTATATACTCTTCCTCTTATTGTTGTTCCGTCTTCTAAATATACATTTGTATAATCATTTAATATTGCCTTATCTTTTACTTCTTCATAATTCAAATTTAATTTTTCTACGAATTCTTTAAAATCCTTACTATTTAAGCCTTTAACTGTCATCTGTGGCTTATACGTTTCATCTGCATCCCTTCCTAATCTCTGATAAGCAAAATCAGATAAGATATTTTTATCTTCTATTTGTATTAGTGAAAATCCATTTTCATGTGACACATTGTAGATTAAGGTATAATCTTCAAACTTCTCATTTTGAACTATTTCTAGAAGATCTTCTCCGTCATTAGTACCGGATGTTACTTTTATATTATAATTATATTCTTCGTAATATCCTCCCATAGCTTCAAACGCATACGTTATCAATGTAGAAGTTGCAATAAATACAAACACACTTATTGCAATAGATACAACCGTTGTTCTATATTTTTTCTTACTTCTTTTTAAATTTTTATAAGCTATTACTCCACCCATTCCAAATAGTTTCTTTATTATTTTTGGTGACTTTATTTTTTTGCTATTAATTTTTATATCATTTGTACTTCTTATTGCTTCCAATGGAGTTATTTTTCTTGCTTTTTTTGCTGCTGATAAACAAGATAGATATACTGTAAGCAATCCTAGTATAACAGATACAATAATTGGAATGGCTGAAATACTAAACACAATTTTTACTTCTACAATACCTTCTAGGATATAGCCTACAACAATAGTTAAGATATAGACTGCAAAAATTCCTGCTAAAATCCCAAGTGGTATTCCAATTAAACTCAATAACATACCTTCTTGTATCACACTCTTTTTTATCTGCTTTTTGGTTGCCCCTACACTAGATAGCATCCCATACATTTTTATTTTTTCTGTAAGCGAAATAGAAAATGCATTTTTAATACAATAGATGCTTGTTATCATAATAATAGCAATTGCCACGCTAATTACCGCCACTATCATGGAAGCAGTTGAATCACTTACTTCAAATGCTTCCCAACGTAGAAGCTCATAATTAATAGAATAAATATAGTCTGTTTCATTTATTTCATCAGAAGCTAAATCAATACCAATCATTTCTTTTATAGATTCTACTGAATTGCTAGGGTCCTTTAGTGCAATATAAATATCTTTATCTCCTTCTTCCAAACCATTTGTAATGCACGCATATCCTGCATCAGTAATGTATGAAATACGTCTAATAGGAGAATCATTGTTGGATACAATACCTACTATTTTAAATTCTTTTGTAAAATCTACTTTTATTTCTTCTTCAGTAATTCTTTGTGGTTCACTGGGATTTTCATCTATTACAAGCCCATTATTATTTTCATTTTCTTCTGTATCTGCCAGTGTACTTGGAGAAGCGGCATACTCATATGGCAAATAATCCCATCCAGAATTAATATACGCATCTCCTGCATATCGATCTCCTAAATTTAAAGTTATGGTATCTCCTATTTTATATTCTTTACTAGAATTTTTTAATATATCCTCATTAATTGCGATTTCATTACTATTTTTAGGATATTCTCCTTCCACTAAGGTAAGACACATGTTATTAAAACTATCTTCATCCATGGAATACAAATGTACATAAGGTCTTTGGCTGTTTGTACTACCATCTAGTAGCGAATACCCAACATCATTTACTACATTTACATCTTTCACATCTCGATTATTTTTAAACTTTTCTACATCTTCTTGCATTACTTTAGAAAGCTTTAGATGATAATATCCTGTGTCCAACGTTGTTGTAGCTACCATACTTTTCTGCAAGCTTGTGGCCATTCCAGCCACTGCACAAATAAGAGAGACTGAAAGCATTATTCCAATAATTGTTCCAATCGTTCTCTTTTTATTTAATTTTAAATTTCGCAAAGTCAACTTCGTAAAAATACTCATCATTTACCTCCTCTTGCGCAATTGGGGACGGGCTTATTTTGCGCAAACGCTGTTTAATAGTTTAGTAGTAAATTATATATTTTTTAATTATAATTTGCGCAAAATAAGCCCGTCCCCAATTGCGCAATTTTTTCTTTTTAGCTATTCTCTAATTATCCTTCCATCTTCAATTTTCAATACCTTATCTGCAATTTTTGCAATCTCGATATTATGCGTAATCATAATAATCGTTTGCTTATATTCTTTATTCGATTTTTTTAATAAATTTACAATCTCATCACTTGCCTTTGAATCCAAATTACCAGTTGGTTCATCCGCAAGAATAATACTTGGATTCGTAATCATAGCTCTCCCAATCGATGTCCTTTGTTGTTGCCCTCCAGATAATTCATTTGGCAAATGTTTTCTACGCGCTTCTAGTCCT
>CALXVO010000038.1 GCA_944392065.1 uncultured Clostridia bacterium
CTACAAGTTGTTTACTATGTAAATAATTTTGCGAATGTTCTATTCCCATAAATACCTCCTTTACAAATTACTATTTGAATAAATGATAACACAAAAGCAGACAATTTACAATAAATCATCTGATTTATAGATTTTAATTATTTTTCATAGCTTTACGAATATACAATGTACAACTACTAATAAAAGACTTAGTTGTCATTTTTTCTCCATAATACTCATCCAGTATATAAAAAATTGAACTATCAGTAGTTTGATAAAAAGTTTTTTCAATTATTTTATCAATATTTGAACGAACGGATTTAGCATTCGAATATTTTTCTTTCTGAGCAACATTTTCCATTAGAATCTCCATTTTTTTGAGTAAAATAGGCCTAGCATAAGCTAAAATAATTGCTGATTTTAACAATGTTCTACCTTTGCCAAATGGTATTCTTAATTTACTTAGTAAATCATCTACAATAGAACTAATCATTTCTGGAATGATATTTTGTCTAGCTGATTCGCGTATGACTTCTATTAATTTAGAATAATCAATAGGTTTAGGGAAAACCCATTTTACTTTTTCTACATTGGTTAAACTGGCTCGATATTTCATATCACCAGACATAACAATTATGTTCTTTTTAGGGTTTGACTCTTTTTCAGTCAATTCGCTAATGATTTGCAAACCGCTTTTTTCTGGCATCTTTAAGTCTAAAAGCATTAGGTCAGGGAGTGTTTCAAAATATTGTTCTTCAATGTCTTTCCAATTATGTGCAATTCCTGTAATTTTAAAGTCTTTTTCCTTTGTTAATACAGTGAATAATGACTCACATATGTGAATATTATCATCTGCTATTAACAATTTAACCAAGATTATACCTCCATTTAATAGACTTTTAACTTTATAAATTGGTAATATTTTATCACAAAAACATTGATATTTCAACAAAGAGAAAGAATTTAAACTAAAAAATGACAAAATACGATTTTTTACGATTTATTACAATTTTTTCTTACTTTGATACTACTACAAGAGAATATAGTAAAATTGCAATGGCTCTTTGTATCAAGGAGAAAAGGAGATATACAAAAGACTTTTATAATACAATAGATAAAGTTTTAGTACACTTTTTAAATTGATATAAAGAGGCGGTGAAAGTATGTAAAATAATACAATTATATAGTAAAGGGAATAGATAAATAATTATCTCCTTTAGAACTTTGGTCTAAGGGCTAATTTTCTAAAAAGGAGATAATAAAATGCCTAGATTAAGTGAAAGAGAGGAAAAATTTGAAAACTTTATAAATAAAACAATAGTACTATCTTCAAAAAAATATTTCAAAGAAGAATACACAAAAGACAAAGTAGAACAAAAACTTATAGATGATGAAAGATATGAGCAATATATAGAACAATTTTCTTTACAAGAGGATGATAGACACAAAATTATTGGTATAAATGACCTAATAGAACAAATTGAAAATATAAATTTATTAAAAGCTTTAAAATCACTGTCTAATATTGAAATGACAGTGGTTTTTCTTTTGTTTGAAAAACAGTTTACAAGTAATGAAGCAAGTAAGATATTAGAAATTTGTTCTGATTCAGTAACAAGAATAAAAAGAAGGGCTATAAAAAAGCTAAAAAATTATATGAAAGGAAGAAAATAGTATGCAAAAAGAAAGTTTATATGATTTAGGAAAAAAAGCACAAGCTGGAGATGAAATATCTCTAATAAAAATAATTAACAGAAAAAGGAAAATGATAGAAAGACTTTCATTTGGAGACGAAGATAGATACCAATACATAATAGAGAGACTGATAGTTGCTATAAAAAATTATAAATTTTAAAAAAATAAAAAAATAAAAAAATTTTTAAATTACGGTCGGATTTTGACAAATTTTCGTAAGTAAATATAATGAAGGGCAAATTAAGGACACACTATATTGTAAAGCAGATGAGAGAAAAAAGCTCTTGTCTGCTTTTTCAAATTTATTAAGGAAAGGAGTAAAAAAGATGGTTTTGAGATTTGCATTATTGATAGTATGTCTTGTCGCTTTACTTTTCTGTTTAGATTATGTACTATCAAAACTAATAGACAGATATAAGAAATACAGAGAATTAAAAAACAGAAAAAGGAGAGAGCAAGCTTTTAAGAAAAAAATGGAAGAATTAGAAATTAAGTAAAATTTCTAATAGATTTGCTATGCGAAAAAAGTGTTGACAAAAAATTAACCAAATAAGGTGAATAAAATGAATAATAAAAAAGACCTAATATTAGAACAATTTTTTGAGAAACATTTGAAAATAAATGAAATTGCAGCAAATGTTAATACAAGCTCTGCATATATTACAAAAATAATAAAAAAGGATTCAAGGTATAATAAGGAAAAACAGAGCAGAAAAGATGTCTCAAAAATAAAAAGAAAAATTGCAAAAAATAATTTTATGAAGAATAAACGAGAACAAAAAAGAATAGACGATCAGTATTCTATGATACAAGCACAACACAATCAAGATGTAAAAGAATTATCAAAAAGAGGACATATGAACAATGAAGCATTTAGAAAATGGAATAGCAGTGCCTATAATTACAATCCTTCAAAACATAGGTATGAGTTTAATGAAAAATTTGGTAGGGCTGCAGATGTACCTAAATATGTAAAAGAGAGGTAATATTTTATGGAAGAAAAATTGTTAAAAGTGTTTAAACTAGCAGACAAATTAAACAATAAGAACAGTAAGATATATGCAGAAATTCGTTATGAAGCAAATAAATATCAAAAATTAGAAATAAACATTAGAAGAAAAAAAGACTATTCGTATATAGAAAAATGCGAAATATGTATTACAGAAAATTCTGAAGAAAAATGGAACAATATTATCACACTATTTGAAACTTTTGTTGGAGGTATAAGATATGAATAAAAAAGAAGCTATTGCATATGGGCAAGTCGCATTAGAGGCTATGTTACATTCAACATACAATGGAAAATTCAATTTGCAAAATTTTGGCATGGAAATGAGACAAGCATTTAAAATGTATCCTAGAAATATTGTATTAAATATTGCGGAAAGTAAAGTATTTACAGAAAAGAAAGCAGAGTCAATAAAAGGTGGAAGTGATATTAATGGAGATTAAAGAGAACACTTTAGAATATTATAATTTAATATTTAAAGATTTCCCAGATGTAGTGAATGTAAAACAATTAAAACAAATGATACCAGATACAGGCAACAATAAAATTTATAAATTACTAAAAACTGGAGAAATATATTCAAAAAGAATAGATAAAAAATATAAGATACCTAAAATAAGTGTTATTTCATATATTATGAAAAAATAATTTTTGCTTCAAGCTAGATTATAAGATGCTATATGTGTTAAAATAATATTTAATGCAAATAGTGTGTAATCTAGTTTTTTATATCGGAGAGGAGAAAAAATGATAGAAAACAGATTACAAGGAAAGGATATAGGTGTAACAGTAAGTCTACAAGAGAAAGGAGGAATATATCAAGCAGTTTTAAGTTATAAAGATATTGATGATAAATGGAAAACAAAGTGGAAAAGTACAAAAATTAAAGTTAAAGCAGGAAATAAAAAAATAGCAAAAGAAAAAGCAGAAAATATTAGAGAACAATTTGAAAAAGAAATAATAAATAGGCTAAAGCCAAAGAGAACAGGAATTGAAGAACAACTAGATATGGAATTTATAGATTTTATGAATATGAGATTAGAAGAAACTAATGTCAAAAGAAAATATGAGTATGATACTTATGCAGGATATAAAGCAAATATAAATATTCGTATGAAAGAGTATTTTGGAAGTTCTAAAGATCCTAGTTTACAGCAAAACAAAAAACATATATACAAAGTTAGTGAAATTAATTCCGATATAATAGATAAATTTTTTACTTATTTATCAATAGACTGTAACTTAAAAAATACTACAATTAAGCATTTTAGAAATCAGATAAGTGTTGCATATGAAATTTTAGAACAAAGAAATATTATGCCAAAACCAACACGAGGCATAGAAAAACTTAAAGAGGAAGTGTACAAATCAGAGACATATAGTATGCAAGAATTGAATAAATTATTAAAGATATTTAAAAATGATGTCATTGAAATACCAGTTTTATTAGCTGCATACTATGGTTTAAGGAGAAGTGAAGCTGTTGGCCTAAAATGGAGTGCAATAGATTTTGATAATAACTATATATATATTAATCACACTATTATAGAAATATCAGGTTGTGGAAACAAACTTATAGAAAATAAGCTAATAGCAAAAGATAGAACAAAGACTCTTCAAAGTAATAGAAAATTACCTCTATATAAAGAAATAAAAGAGGCGCTATTGAAGAAAAAAGAAAGAATACAACTGAATATTAAATTATTTAAAAAAGATTATATTACTGATTATATAGATTATGTTTGCGTAAAAGATGACGGCTCGCTTATAAAACCAAATCATATATCACATAGATTTTTGAAAGTTATAAGAAGAAACGGACTAAAAGAAATAAGATTTCACGATTTAAGACATACAATAGGAACAGAATTAAGTGCAAATGGTGTAGATTTAAAAGCAATTGGAGAATTTTTAGGGCATGGAAATTTATCTACAACGAGAAGGTATGCACATCCAGATGAAAGAGTAAAACAAAGAGTAATGGAAAAATATGATGATTTAATACATGGAATAGATACTAACGAAAATGAACAAAAAGGCAAAAAAATTTTTAGAAGAAGAATAGTAAGAAAGAAAGCTCTAAATGTTTGTAGTACAAGCAATATATCAAATTTAAAGTAAAATATCTAAAAAATTTTTTAGATATAATAAAAAAATTAAAATTTACAAATCTCTGAAACCTTTGATATTGGTGAGCCAGGAGGGATTCGAACCCCCGACCCTGCGCTTAGAAGGCGCATGCTCTATCCAACTGAGCTACTGACCCAAATGGATTTCAATAGATTTATAAATTTTAATATTCAAATTTTTTAGATATTTTTTTAGATATTTTGCATTTGAAATGCTATAAACCTTACTACAAGCCAATGTCAGTATAAACGAACACTGCCTTAGAAGGCCCGTGCTCTATCCACCTGAGCTACTGACCCATTTGCAAATGCAATAATTATAATAGCACCTTTTTAGGGAAAAGTCAATACAAAAGCTAAAAAAATATATACTTCTTCTCGGTATTAAGATAGCTGTAATTTGTAACTTATTTGAAATTTGATATAAAAGAAATTATTATTTATTTCTATTGCGAACCATACAAGCTTATAGTATAATTCCAGTAGAAAAAAAGTTTATGGAGGGAATTTTTAAGTGAAGAGCAAGAAAAAAGAAGTAATATTGCTAATAATTTTATTAATATTGCAATCCATAATCTACGTATTAGTGGGAATGAATAAATCATATATACATATAGATGAAGCATATTCTTATGGATTGGCAAACTATGAAATAGTTGAAATAGAACATAATGAGGATTTTTTTAATAACTGGTATAATAAAGAATATTATGAAGATTACTTGTCTATTCAAAAAGAGGAAGCGGGAAATTTTGCACCTGTATATGAAAATCAAAAAAATGATGTACATCCACCACTTTATTATCTATTTCTTAGAATAGCTATGGGATTTACCATAGGGCATTTCTCAAAATGGACGGGTATTGTTTTAAATATTATAATTTATGCTTTTATTACAATTTTTATGTATTTGATTCTGGGAAAACTACTACAGAATGTTAAAAATTCTAAAATAAAGGCAATGTTGTTGGCATTTATATCTTCTGTTACATTAGCCTCTCTAAGTAATGTAATATATATTAGAATGTATGCACTTTCAACACTTGAAATACTAATAACTATCTTTTTACATATTAAGTTATTAGAAAGCGAAAAGATAAGTCCTAAATTATTAATAGGTATTGGAGTTTCTGTACTTGCAGGAGTACTTACACATTATTACTACTTATTTTACGTAGTTATTTTGTATTTAATATTCTTTATAAAATATATTAAAGAGAAAAAAACAAAAGAATTGCTATATTATACTTTAACCATTGCTATTTCAGGAATAGTATCACTAATTATTTTTCCATATTCCATCAAGCATATATTTTTCGGGTATAGAGGACAAGGCGTAGTAAGTAATTTAGGAAATATAAAAGAAATAATACCAAGCATATTTTCACAAATACATAACTTAAATTATTATGCATTTAATGACTTAATGTATACTATTATAGTTATAATAATAGGAATCCTAATTTATGCTAATATACGAAAAAAAAATATGAACAAAATTAATAAAGAGGAAAAGGAAATTTTAAAAATAATAATTGTACCAACATTATTTTACTTTTTAATTGCAGCAATTGCGTCACCTTGGCGAGTTTTAAGATATATTGTTCCTGTTTGCGGATTAATATTTATATTAGTAATTTATTATTTATATAAATTATTACAAACAGTCTTTAGTGAAAAAATAAGCAACATATTAATATGTATTTTATTTTGCGTTATTTTGCTCTCTCCATTTATTTTTAAATTAGAGCCAGAACTTTTATATAGAGATAATAAAGAATTAGTGCAAGAACTAGAGGGCAAGCTTAATTTGCCAACCATTTATTTATATAATTCACAAAGTGCTGGGTTTTTAAATGATATTCTATTATTTTCGATAATAGATGAATCATATATTGCAAAAGACATAGAATGTACAGAAGAAAACATACGAGAAATTGTAAAAGATAAAGATATTACTAAAGGGATAATACTTTTTATTAATGATGGACAAAAAAATGAAACACTAATAGAAACTGTAAAAGAATCATTAGACTTTACAAATTGTGAGCATTTACAAAGATTGTTTAATTGTAATGTATATTATATATACTAAAAATATAATTTGCACAGAATACAAAATGTAGAGATTGAAAAAATAAATTTACAAAAAGAAACAGACCAATAAAAGGATGAATGAATAAAATGTACTAAATTAAAAATAATAATATATATAGTAATAAAGGGGAAATTATATGGAAAAAAACGAAAAAATAACGATACATCATTTATTTTGGTACTTCCTAATTTTTAGTATATTAGGGCTAATAATTGAAACGCTATACTGTTTAGCAACTTCAGGAGTCCTAGAAAGCAGAAAAGGATTAATTTGGGGACCATTTTGCCCTGTTTATGGTGTATGTGGAGCCATACTGATCTATGTGTTAGATAAATTTGATTGCAAAAGTGTAATTAAATTATTTATACTAGGATTTATAGGAGGCTCAATTGCAGAATATATATTAAGTTATGGTCTTGAAGCAATTTATGGAATGAAATTTTGGAATTACGAATATTTACAATATAACATTAATGGAAGAATAAGTTTACTATTTTCTTTCTACTGGGGAATTTTATCTATTATATTGATAAAATTTGCAAAGCCAGTAATTGACAAGGTAATAGGCAAAATAAAACCACATACAAGAAACGTCATAGAATTAGGAATATTTATCTTTTTATGTATTGATTGCATTGTAACAATATGGGGAATTCAAACATATCAAAATAGAGTAGTATATAATTTCACTTACCATGCAAATTCCAATAATATTATTGCAAAGGCAAGAGAAAAAATAGAAAATGACTATTTTACAAATGAAAGAATGTCAAGAACATTTCCAAACCTAAGAATAAAAGACGAAAATGGAAAAGAGGTGTGGATCAAGACATTAATAAGTAAGCAAGGGGGAGCAGAATAGTTCTGCTCCCTTCAATTATGCGAACACAAACCCAAGCACACCGAAAAGTAAAAATAAAATTCCAGAAAGTTTTTGCATTTTCTCTTCAGAAACATATTTACTTAAAAACTTACCAGAAATAATAGCAATAGAATCGCTTGCAATCATACCCAATATGCTACCTACAACAAGCATTACTTTGTAGTTCGGGTATTGTATGCCAAAGCCAAGAGATGCCAAGAAGGTTTTATCTCCAATTTCTCCAACTAAAATAGATAAAGCAATTATAAAAGTATAATTTATTTCCATATTAGATATCCTATTTAAAATAGAACTCTTTTTATCCATACTAGAACTAATTTTTTCTTTTTTAGGGAATAAAGATAATAGTCCAATAAGTATAAAAGAAGAGTAAGTAACAATTTCAATAATAGTATGTATATACTCATTTTCTAAGAGACCAATTCTACTTCCAAAAAGAATTGCGATACCATGACTAAAAAAGGAACCGAATAGCAATTCCCAAAATTATATTTTTTGTTTTTACTCCTCCTGAGAAAGATAACACCAAAAGCTGTGTTTTATCTCCTAGTTCCGCAATAAAAACCATAATAAAAGCAATAAAAAAGGGATACAAAAACTCCATGATATACTCCTATTAACAATTTATACATTATATTCATATTAAAGTTTGTACTATTACAATAAAAGTAACAACACCGTGGATAATGTTTTTGATTTATTGTATTAAAACTAGATATGTCCTGCAACGGGAGTTCTATTTATAAAATTTCGCTTCGTCCCGACTTAAGCTTCCTGCTTCGCTCCATTTTCTAAATAGAACATCCCTGCGCGGACTTTAAACAAATTAATACAATAAATCAAAAACATTATCCACGGTGTTGTTACTATCAAAATGTGAATTTTATGTGAAATATATTGCATCTGTAAAATTTTAATGGTAATATGGAGGCGTAAAAAACATACGGAAATAAGAGATTGGAGGAAAAAACAGTGATAGAAGTAAAAAATGTCACAAAAAAGTATGGCTCTACCATAGCCGTTGATAACATTAGTTTTGAAGTTAAAGATGGCGAAGTAGTGGGATTTTTAGGACCTAATGGGGCTGGAAAAAGTACAACCATGAACATGCTTACAGGGTATATTGAGCCTACAAATGGTCAAATTATTATTAATGGAAATGACATTTCAAAAAGACCAAGAAAAGCAAAAAAAGAAATTGGCTATATGCCAGAAAGTGTTCCGCTATATTATGAACTAACACCAAGAGAATTTATTTCATATATGGCTGAATTAAAATTAGTTAAAAGAAATGAAAGAAAACAAGAAGTAGAAAAAGTAATAAAGGAAATGGGATTAGAAGAAGTAAAAAATAAGCTAATTAGAAATCTATCTAGAGGATATAAGCAAAGAGTAAGTATGGCAGGAGCCTTAGTAGGAAATCCAGATGTAATTATCTTAGATGAGCCAACTGTAGGGCTAGATCCAAAGCAAATAACAGAAATTAGAAATCTAATAAAAGAACTTGGAAAAAAACATACGGTCATATTAAGTACACATATTTTGTCAGAGGCAAGCCAAATATGTGAAAAAGTAATAATAATTAATAAAGGTAAAATTGTGGCAATCGATACACCAGAAAACTTAGAAAAATCAACTAAAGAAAAAAATAGCATCTCTGTGATTGTGGAAGATCCAAAAGGTAATATGAATAAAATAAGGAAAAAAATAAAAGAAATAGATAATATAGAATTTGTAAAAGACTATGAAGATGGTACAAAACAGTATATTATTACTACTTCTGCAGACATAGACTTAAGAAAGAAATTATTCGAAATATTACCAAAAGAAGAGATAGTAATATTTGAGTTAAAGAAAACAGAAACTACATTAGAAGAAGCATTTATGAAATTAATAGATACTTCAAAACACAGAAATTCTATAAAAGAAAAGAATAACGAGCAAACCGAGAGTGAATGTAGAGACACAATAGAAAACGACAATAAAGAAGAAAAATCTCAAAAAGCAGAAGAAAATAAGAAAAAGAGCAATAAAAAGGAGGAGAAAAAATAATGTGGGCAATATTTAAAAAAGAACTAAAAACTTATTTTTTATCCCCAATAGGATATATAGCTATAGGTATTTTTATGATCATGTATAGTATATTTTTCTATCTTACTACAATAACATATGGTTCTGTAGATATGGGAAATCTATATTATGCGACAGCGAGATATGGTCTATTGCTAATGATTCCGTTACTTACGATGAGAATGTTTGCAGAAGAGAGAAAAAATGGAACAGAACAATTGTTACTTACATCTCCAAGAAGTGTAACCGCTATTGTGCTTGGTAAATTCTTTGCGGCAGTAGCAGTAATTTTAATAACACTAATACTTTCAATAATTTATACAGTTATAATAAGCTTTTTTGGAAATGTAAATATACCAATACTAATTGTAACCATGATAGGTTTTTTATTAGTTGCAATGGCAGCAATCTCAATAGGAATGCTTGCATCTAGCATAACAGAGAATCAAATAATATCAGCCATTATAACAATAGTAGTCTTAGTAGCACCATGGTTTTTAGTAGATATA
>CALXVO010000039.1 GCA_944392065.1 uncultured Clostridia bacterium
ACTGCAAAGTACCTTATGTACGTGGAAGAGAAAGAAGTAGAAGTTCAGAAGATATTTTATCAGAAATAAAGGAGTTAGCTAAAGCTGGATATAAAGAGATAACATTACTTGGACAAAATGTTAATTCATATATGAGAGTAGAAAGAGAAAAAGCAAAGCAAGATTTAAATAACAAAGAATATGATCAAAACAAAAATAATATTAATTCATTTGCAAAACTATTAAGAGCAGTAAACGAAATTGATGGAATAGAAAAAATAAGATTTACATCACCACATCCAAAGGATTTTACAGATGACGTAATAGAGGCTATAAGAGACTCTAAAAAAGTTTCTAAATTTATTCATTTACCTCTACAATCAGGAAGTACTAATGTATTAAAAACAATGAACAGAGTATATACAAAAGAGCAATATCTAGAATTAGTAGAAAAAATGAAAAAAATGATACCTGATGTTAAATTTTCAACAGATATAATTGTAGGATTTCCGGGAGAAACAGAGAAAGATTTTGAAGATACATTAGATGTAGTAAGAAAAGTGAAATATGAGCAAATCTTTATGTTTATATATTCAAGAAGAAAAGGAACACCAGCAGATAAAATGGAAAACCAAATTCCAGAAGAAATTAAACATAAGAGATTTGATAGATTAAAGAACCTTTATGAAAATTTAGTAGAGGAAAATAATAAAGAATATATAGGAAAAACATTTGAACTGCTTGTAGAAGGATATAGCAAAACAAATAACGAATATTTAACAGGAAGAACAGATACAAATAAAGTAGTTATATTTGAAGGGAAAGAAGATATAATAGGAAAAGTAATAAATGTAAAAATAATATCAGACCATAAATGGTATTTAAAAGGAGAGGTTATTTAATAAATGAAGCAAGTAGGTCAGGAAGAATTTAAAGGATATATAAGAGATTTAATAGATGGAAAAACAACTAAAAAACGGGGATGTTAGTACAGGAACAAAAGAAGAAACTTCAGTAGAGATGAGACAAGTAGGAACTAAAAAAGCAGAAAACAGAACTGAAGAACATAGTAATAATGTAGAAAAAGAAAGGGACGACTAAATATGGCAGAGTATTCACCAATGATGCAACATTATTTAGACACAAAAAATCAATATAAAGATTGTATACTATTTTATAGATTAGGTGACTTTTATGAAATGTTTTTTGATGATGCAATAAATGTTTCAAGAGAATTAGAACTTACATTAACTGGAAAAGACTGCGGACAAGAAGAAAGAGCACCAATGTGTGGTATACCTTATCATGCAGCAGAAACATATATAGCAAGATTAATATCTAAAGGATATAAAGTTGCAATATGTGAGCAACTAGAAGATCCAAAACAAGCAAAAGGTATAGTAAAAAGAGACGTAATAAGAGTTGTAACACCAGGAACAGTAATAGAAGCAAATTTGCTCGAAGATAAGAAAAACAATTATATAATGAGCATATATAAAAACGGAATATATTTTGGTGTAACTGCTTGTGATATAACTACAGGAGATTTTAGGACAACTGAAATAAAGGAAACTAACAATTTTGCAGCATTATTAGATGAAATATCAAAATATTCTCCAGCAGAACTTGTAGTAAATACAATGTTTTATGACTGCACAGAAGAAATAAATAAAATAAAAGAAAGATTTGAAGTATATATAACTAGATTAGAAGAAAAAGAGTTTACAGATAACTACGAAGCTTTGTCGGTAAAGTATAAAATTGTAGATGACGAAGAAAAAAGTATAGAAGATATATCTAAATATATGCTATCAGTAGCAGCTACAAATGCATTAATTACATATTTATTAGATACGCAAAAAAACAGCTTAGACCATATAAATAAATTAATTGTATATAATATAACAAAATATATGGCACTTGATATTAATGCAAGAAGAAACCTAGAAATAACAGAAAAATTAAGAGATAAATCAAAAAAAGGAACACTTTTATGGGTACTTGATAAAACAGCTACTTCAATGGGGGGAAGATTACTTCGTAGATGGTTAAATAACCCACTTATAGAAACTAACCAAATAAATAAAAGGCTGGATGCAGTAGGAGAACTTAAAAGTAATATCATTTTAAGAGGAGATATTACAGATGCACTAAAAAAAGTATATGATATAGAAAGACTAGCCGGAAAAATATCATATGGTAGTGCAAATGGAAGAGATTTAATATCTTTAAAATCTTCTGCAAAACAATTGCCAGAAGTAAAGAAAATATTATCACAAGCAAAATCAAATATGCTAGTAGAGCTATTTTCAGAACTTGATACATTGGAAGATATATATGAATTAATAGATAAAACCATAGTAGATGACCCACCAATTAGTGTGAAAGAAGGTGGACTAATAAAACTAGGGTATGACGAAGAAATAGACAAATTAAAAACAGCAACAACAGACGGAAAGAATTGGATTATACAATTAGAAGCAGAAGAAAGAGAAAAAACCGGAATAAAAGGCTTAAAAGTTGGATTTAATAAAGTATTTGGATATTACATAGAAGTAACTAAATCAAATATATCATTAGTACCAGATAGATATATAAGGAAGCAAACATTGACAAATGGAGAAAGATACATAACAGAAGAATTAAAAAATCTAGAAAATCAAATTTTAGGTGCAGAGGAAAAAGTTATAAATCTCGAATACAATGTATTTGCAGAAGTAAGAGATAAAATAGAAGCACAAATAGAAAGAGTACAAAAAGCAGCAGGAATAATAGCTACATTAGATGGACTATGTTCTCTAGCAACAGTTGCAGAGGACCAGAACTATGTAAGGCCAGAGGTTGATAATAGTGGAGTAATAGATATAAAAGATGGACGCCATCCAGTAATAGAAAAAATATTACCAAGTGGAAGCTTTGTGCAAAACGATACATATTTAGATAAAAACGAGAATAGACTATCTATAATAACAGGTCCTAACATGGCAGGAAAATCTACATATATGAGGCAAGTAGCATTAATTGCCTTAATGGCACAAATAGGAAGTTTTGTACCAGCATCTTATGCACGAATAGGAGTAGTAGATAAGATTTTTACAAGAGTTGGTGCATCAGATGACTTAAGTATGGGACAAAGTACATTTATGGTAGAAATGATGGAAGTTGCACAAATATTAAAAGAAGCAACAGCAAATAGCTTAGTAATATTAGACGAAATAGGAAGAGGAACTTCTACTTATGATGGACTATCAATAGCATGGGCAGTAGCAGAATATATATCAGACAAAGAAAAATGTGGTGCAAAAACTTTATTTGCAACACATTACCATGAGCTAACTGATTTGGAAAATAAGTTAGAAGGAGTAAAAAACTATTCTATAGCAGTAAAAGAAAAAGGAGAAGACATAATCTTCTTAAGGAAAATAGTAAAAGGTGGAACAGACGAAAGCTATGGAGTGCATGTAGCAAAACTTGCAGGAGTACCACAGGTTGTTACAAAAAGAGCAAACGAAATATTAAAATCAATAGAAAGAAAAAATGTGCTAAACAACAAAAA
This sequence comes from uncultured Clostridia bacterium, assembly GCA_944392065.1. Taxonomy (GTDB): domain Bacteria; phylum Bacillota; class Clostridia; order TANB77; family CAG-508; genus CALXVA01. The sequence continues at coordinate 3,536 of CALXVO010000039.1, forward strand.
AATAGAAAAACAAGAAAAAGGTGTTGCAGATGGACAACTTACTATGTACAACTACAAATTAGCAGAAATAGCACACGAATTAGATAAAATAGACGTAAATGAACTAACACCAATCGAGGCATTAAATACATTAGTAAAGATAAAAGAAAAAATGTCCTAATTGGGAAAAGGAGGAAGAATATGAAAGCAATAGAAAAATTTAAAGATGACGCTGAAAAAAAAATACTTGCATGTAAATATAAAAATGAGGTTAGGCCATTAGATTGCGAAGTAGATAATTTGAATGATGTTGTACCAATTGATATTACAACAAGAGATGGAAGAAGAGTATACCAAAGAGGCATCCTATATGTAATGGGTATGGCGTTTAATAGAGTTTATCCTAAGGCACTTCTTACTGTAAATTGCCAACTTTCAAATTCTATATATTGCAGTGTGGAAAATATGAAAGTCACAACGGAACTGGTAGATAATATAAAAAAAGAAATGCAAGATATTGTTGATAGCAATTTACCAATAAGAAAAATAGAAATGTCAAAAGAAGAAGCGGAAAAATTCTATCAAAAGGAAAAAACATTAAGAGGGAGATTACAACTAGATAATAAATATAAAGATGAAGTTTCGTTATACTTTTGTGAAGACTATTATAACTATTTCTACGGTGTTATGCCAATTAGCACAGGATATATTAAGCTTTTTGATGTTATAAAATATCATGATGGCTTTTTATTACGCTATCCTGATAAAAAAAATCCTGATAGAATTGATAGATATATCGAAACAAAAAAGCTACTACATACTTTAGAGGAGTATGAGGATATTCACACACTATTAGATATAAATACAATCTATAAATTAAACAAAAAGATAGAAGAAGGAAAAGAAAAAGAACTTATCCTTCTTGCAGAAGCGTTACATGAGAAAAAAATATCAGATATAGCAGATAAAATAGTTAAAAGAAAAGGTGTAAAAATAATATTAATTGCAGGACCATCTTCTTCTGGCAAAACAACATTTGCTCAAAGATTAGGAATACAGCTTAAATTAAATGGAATTAAGCCAATTACAATTTCAGTTGATAATTACTTTGTTGAAAGAAAAGATACTCCTAAAGATGAAAATGGAAAATATGATTTCGAAAGACTAGAGGCGATAGATTTAGAATTATTTAATGACCATTTATCTAAGCTATTAAAAGGAGAAGAGGTACAACTTCCAATCTTTAATTTTAAAACAGGTACCAAAACATTTACTGGTGAAAAAATTAAGATGAGAAATAATGAAGTGCTAGTTATAGAAGGAATACATTGCTTAAATGATAAATTAACAGCATCTATTCCTTTAGAGCAGAAGTACAAAATATACATTAGTGCATTAACTGTACTTAATATAGACTACTATAATAGAATCTCTACAACTGATACTAGATTAATACGTAGATTAGTTAGAGATTACAATTTTAGAGGATATGAAGCACTTCATACATTGCAAAATTGGGACATGGTAAATAAAGGTGAAGAGAACTATATATTTCCATTCCAAGAAGAGGCCGATAGTATGTTTAATACTTCATTAATTTATGAAATATCAGTACTAAAAAAATATGCTATGCCACTTTTAAAAGCCATTGACAATTCTCATCCAGAATATTCAGAAGCAACAAGTTTATATGAGCTTTTAAAATATTTTGATGATATAAGTGATGAGTACATACCAAAAAATTCATTACTTAGAGAATTTATAGGGGGAAGTATATTTAATGTATAGGTGGTTGAAAAATAATTGAGTTTTGGCGTTGTTGAACTTCACATCGAAAATCCTCATCGTACTATATTTTGCGACTACGATTTTCTTGTTTGCTCTCCTAGCCAAAACATCAATTATTTTCAAAACATACCAATAATAGAAATGGAGTTAGAAATGGGAAGAAAATTTACAGAAATTGATGAGGAATTTATATGTGAGAATTGTGGGGCAAAAGTAAAACCACTAGGATATTCATGTAGGAATCATTGTCCAAAGTGCCTTTATTCAAAGCATGTAGATATAAATCCTGGAGATAGAGAAGAAACATGTCATGGGATATTGGAGCCAATTGGAGCAGAAATAGATAGCAAAAAAGGTTATGTAATAATATTCAGGTGTAAAAAGTGTGGCATAATTAGAAGAAATAAAGCAGCAAAAGATGACAATATGGATTTAATTATAAAATTAACAGCGAGACATTAAATAACGATTCATTGTTACAAACCACAGCTTGTTTTTTAGAGAAGAAGTATAGCTGTGAATTTTTTTATTGTATAGGAAAAATCGACTCTTTCTTTGATATTTCAGTATTCCTAGCAATTTTTCCTATACAACAAGGTTAGGCTACCTTGGGCTGTGCATATTCGCGAATCGAAATGCCACAAAGGTGCGCCCTAAAAGCTCTGCTTTCGCTAACGCACACCTTTCTTACACATCCCTATTTAAATTTCCATAAGTATATTGCTTTCCATCTAACTTAGTACCGTTCATAGCTGCTTTTGCAATAGTGTTTATCTCATCAATGGTTTCATCTAATAAATCAATTCTAACTGAATTTATACTAGTATCAATGTGAGTAATACATGTAGTCTTACTATTAAATATTGTGGTTACTGTTTGAATATTATCTGGCAAAATTCTAAATTCAAATCCGAAGTCTATCACGCAAAAAGTATTTGTTAAAAGTACTACACCTCATTTTACAAGTAGGATAGCACTTATTTGATACTCCGAGTAAACAGTAATTCATTTTCATAATAGGCGTATTTCCATATACCAAAAGTTCTAATGGAACATGATTTTTTTCTATTTCACTAATTTGATTAATATCATCTAGATTTAATTCTGGTGATAGTGTAATTTTACTTAATCCCAAATCTCTAAATATATTTATACTATTACAATTAAATACATTTAAACTAAAATTTCCAATAAATTCATAGACATTTTTATATTTATCTAACAAAACTAAATCTCCTAAGCTAGATATAACAAACCCTGCAATATTGTATTGTTCTATCAAATCTTCAAGCCTATGTTTTATTATGTTTTTGTAATTTGCTTTTATGATTGCTGGCATATAAATGTAGGTCTTAAAATTTGTAGTAATACTCTTTAAAGTAGTAGCAAGTTCTTTTTTCATAAAAAATCTTAAAGGTATATATACACAAGATATATACTTTTTAGACAATTTAGTATAATCAAATTCAGGATGTAAAATGTTAAAATATGTAGCTACAGTTTTAGTAACATAATTAGAAGAGGTAATATCAGATGTGTTAGAACCAGAAGTACTTATATTTTTTTTCTCATTTAAAATATTTTCTTCTCTATTGTTAGTATCACAGAATACACTAAAATTTTTTTTATTTAAAAATCCGTGCAAATACTTATTATAAATACTATCTAGTTTAGAATCATCAAACTCATCAGTCCTTTTATTTTTGGAAATAATTATGTTTTCTAACTTAGATAGAGCAATTCTTCTAATCTCGTTTAATTCTTTAATGCTAGGAATAAATACATCATCTTCTAAATCAAGATCAATATTTATAAATTCAAAAGGAGTGTTGTTTGTTTTCCTTATTTGGGATATAATTCTATCTTTAGTGATTGGATTTTTTAGAGCTTTCTCAGCAATTAAGCTAGACTGAACTTTTACAGTCACATTTCTATATAATTCACTGTGCTTTTTTATTTCGCGAGCATTTTTCTTGAAAATTTTATCTGGATACAGATTACTAGCAAAATTTTGAATTTTGGTTGAATCTATTTTTTTTGTATTTCCAATTTGTTTTCCGTTTGAATCTTTATAGGATTTTCCTAAAAGATGTTCTAGATGTACCTCCATAACAACAGGCTCATTCTTTTTTATAGTAATCTTACAACTCAAAGGAAGCTTTATATTCTCACTGTTATATGAGTTTTTTGCTTCGTCTAATTGAGTCTTACTAGATAATTTATATATTTTATCTCCTATATGAATATTTCCTTTCATTCTACCAATAATTACTTTTTCGCCAATATCAGCATTTGAAATATTGCTAGTATTCTTCATAAGTTCAGAAACAGTATACTTAGTATTTTCTTTTTCAAAATTAACTGTATCTCCAACTGCTAGTCTTTCATTTAGAAGTAATTTGATATGACCTTTCAATTTGTTATAACCAGCAACATTCCCAATATATAACCCCATATTGTTAGGCTTTTCTTTAAATACTAAATCATGATTTGCAGATGTAGATAAATGCCCTGCAGAAAATCCACCTCTATTAAATATTTGTTTTAATGCCACTATATCTTTCTCGTCTACTATATAGTCATCATCATTTAATACCATATCAATATATTTTCTATAAATTTTTGTTACAGTAGCAACATATTCTGGAGATTTAAGCCTTCCTTCAATTTTAAAGCACTTAACACCAATTTTAATTAATTGTGGAATAAAATCAAGAGAACATAAATCGCGAGGACTAATCAAATATCCTTTATCAATTATAGATTCAGAAATTCTTGCATTATTATTGTTTACATTTTTATTTGATTTTTTACTCACTACATTATCTCTAGTTTCTTTATTTTCAAAATCATTTTTTAAACTTGTATTATGAAAATTTTTATAATCTTTATCTTTCAAACAAGTATTAAATAGCTTTTTCTCAATTAATTCATAAGGAAGTCTACAAGGCTGAGCACATCTACCACGGTTTCCAGAACGTCCTCCTACCATGCTAGAAAAAAAGCACTGACCCGAATAAGATATACATAGAGCACCATGAACAAAAGTCTCAATTTCAATATTGGAGTTATTGCAAATGTATTCTATTTCTTGGATAGAAAGTTCTCTTGAAAGTACGGCTCTAGAGTACCCTAGCTTTTCTAATTCTTGCACTCCCTCTAAATTATGAATAGTCATTTGAGTACTTGCATGAATTGGAAGATCAGGGAATAGTTTCATCAGAAATTGTGCTAATCCTACATCTTGCACAATTAGTGCATCTATACCAAGTTCATATGCCTTTTTAGCAAGCAAAACAGCTTCTTTAAATTCACTATCTTTTATAAGAGTATTTAATGTTAGATGTGTTCTTACATTTCTTAAAACACAATAATTTATAGCTTTTTCTAATTCGTCTGAATCAAAATTTGTAGCAGAAGCTCTAGCATTAAATAACCCTCCACCAAAATATACACTATTTGCACCATTTTGAACTGCAGCTTTTAAACACTCAAAATCTCCAGCAGGAGCTAAAAGTTCTATTTCGTTTCTCATTATTAAAATTCATCCTTTCTGAATTTTATAATTATAATTTTTAATATCTTAATTATATTATACAGATAGTAAAAAAGCAAATAAAAATTATATGTGCTACAAAAAGTTACCGCTATGAAAATGTATTTTTGTTTTGCTGTTTAAGCAAAACATGGGCATATAGGTAATGGGTTATAAAGAAACCATTATCTAGAACTAAGAAAATTATAATAATTGTAAATTTAATTCCTACAAAACAGTAACATAAAACTAACTTTTAGCATATTTTATATAAATAACAAAGAGGAAGAGGTTTGAATTCAAGAAAGTTTAATATAAAACAAATACAAATTCAAGCTAATTTTACCTCAGAAAGGATGGCAAATCATGCAAGAAGAAAATAGAAATTGTGGTTGTTGCAATAATGGAGGATTTTTAAACAATCTATTTGGAGGATGCGGATGTGGCGATAGTAGCATATTATTCTTTATATTAATATTCTTAATTCTATTCTGCAACTGTGGATGCGGATGCAATAGATAAAACATAAAATATTTAATTGAAACCAAAGTTACTATTCAACTTTGTAAGCACTTTTAGAAAAATTTGCTCAATCTTGCCAGCAAATATATTTTTAGCTATTTAATAAAAACATATTTGCTATGTGGAACTGTATGTAGAAATAATATAAAGCATTTCTACTAAAACATATAAATGCCAAGTAGTAACTTTGGCTCTATTTTTTTGCCATATAATAAGTAAAATTCCAATGGGCTGTGATTTGTTACACTCTATAAAAGGTGGAGAGCCACTTTTCTTCTATAACTTCTTGACAAAGTCTAAACATATTGATAATATTATGCTTGAAGAGATGAGGGAACTATGATATATCCAAAAGAATATTTAAACAGTGTTAAAAATATAAATTTAGAATTATTGAATAAGAATAATATAAAGGGATTAATTTTAGATGTGGATAATACATTAATAAATCTAGATAAAAAAATGCCAGCAGGAGTTTCTGACTGGGCTAAAAATTTAAAAGCACAAGGAATTAAAATCTGTATTTTATCCAATAGCAACCATTTAAACAAAGTAGAAGCTGTTGCAAAAATACTTGACGTTCCATATATATTCTTTGGAAAAAAACCACTTAAGTCAGGATTTTTGCGTGCAAGAGACATATTAAAGTTAAAGAATGAAAACATTGCGGTTGTGGGAGACCAAATTTTTACGGATGTTATTGGAGCAAATAGATGTAAAATGTTTTCAATCTTAGTAAAACCTATTGAAGAAAAAGATTATTTA
>CALXVO010000040.1 GCA_944392065.1 uncultured Clostridia bacterium
ATTGTTTGTCACCAAGGCAAATTGAAAAGTATTATTGGGCCTTCTTCTGCTTTATTAAAGGCTTTGTTATCAATTTTGAAATTGGTAACTCTTCTTTTTCCTTTGATAATTCTTCTGAATATTGCAAAAAGCGTATCAAAAATTGGCATTCCAAGGATAATAATTGGAGCTATTAAAACTAATGCTGTATATGTTTTAGCTACTCCAAGGATAGAAATAATAGCAAGCGAAAAGCCCATAAAGTTTGAGCCCGTATCTCCTATAAAAGTTTTAGCTGGACTAAAATTAAATGGAAGGAATCCTACAATTGCACCTGCTAATGCTGTAATTAATATAATAGCAATTAATGGTGAACCATTTAGTGCAAATACTATAAGCAGAGATAAGCAAGAAATAAGAGTTACTCCTGAGGATAATCCATCTAGCCCATCTATTAGATTAATAGCATTGGTAATACCAATAATCCAACAAACGGTTAGTATATATGAAAGTACTTCACCTATTACAATCTTACCATCTGTAAATGGAAGAGAAATGTCTTCTATTTTAATTCCACATGCAACAACTATTATAGCTGCTACAATTTGAGTTACAAGCTTTACAAAGCCAGGAATACCTTTCACATCATCAATATAGCAAACTATGCCAAGTATAATTATTCCTATAAAAAATCCTATTAATTTTATGTAGTAATTTTCTTCTCCAAATAAATCCAATTTTCCTTCTAAGGATGTTGTTATTAATAAATATATTATTGAAACAAAGAATCCTGAAATTACGGCTAATCCACCGTAGTCTTGGCATTGGTTTTTTATTTACTCTTCTATCATTTGGTATATCTATTGCTCCTACTCTTTTTGCTAATCGCATTGTATGTGGCGTAATAACAAAAGCAGTAATAAACGCTAGTAAAAAAGCTATAACGATATCTCCCCACATAATTACCTTACCTTTCATTAATGTCTATATAACAATTTACAGCTTTATAATACAGATTGCAAAATCCGTTCCATCTTGCTGTCACATATATTTTGTACTCTCCACGTTTTCGAGTAAAAAATATATGTGACACGTGGAACTAGATATTGGAAAACTCGTATTTACATCTTTATTTAATAAAAAGCTGTAAATTGTTTCAAATTTTAAATTTGCATTTTTATTTATGTAATTACTTCTATACTATAATCAATGAATAATCCACTCTCTATAACTCCTGGAATAGCTTTTATTTGCTTTTCTAAATCTTTTGTAATTTTTTCGAACCTAACATCCAATATTAAGTTATTATTTTCCGTTAAAATTGGACCATCTTTTCCTACTGCTTTTCTTATTTCAATTTCACTTCCACCTAGTTTGGTTAATTCTTCTTTTATATAATGAATGGCTTCTGGATAGCATTCTACCGGTACTTTAAACTTAGAACATAATCTATCTACTTTCTTACTCTCATCAATCAATATATATGTAATCGGTGAATTTACAATATTTAATTTTTCCTTAAACATTGCTCCGCCTCTTCCTTTAATCATCCAATTATTTGCATCTACTTCATCTGCACCATCAAAACTCCAATCCGGCTTTTTTTCAATTAAACTTGTTGTTGGTATTCCTAAATAGCTACATAGCATTTTGATTTCTAAAGAAGTTGGTATTGCTGTTATATTTATTTTTTCTTCTTTTATTTTTTTAGCAATTTCTATAACTGTTAAGTAAGAAGTTGATCCAGAGCCAAATCCTATAACTTGTCCATCTTTAACCTTTTCTATTATTTTTCTAGCAATTATTTGTTTTTCTTCTTTATTTTTTATATCATCTAATTCCATTCTTGTTACTATCTCTTCGCTCCAATTCATATAGTTCTCCTTTCACGCGTCTCATGAATTTTCTCTTTTTATCCTTGTAGCATTATATCATTATCTCTTCCGATAGTAAACCTTATTTTAAAATAAATTCAAGAAAAAAAGTAACATTACGTTACTTTTTCTTTTCAAAAACTTCATACATATATTCGTCTAGGTACATAATTATTATTGCATTAGATATTGTCTTATCATCCAAATTTTTTTACCATAGTCTGATAAATATTCATCCATTAAAGCAGATGTGGCATATTTTTTCTCATTATCTGCATCTTCTTTTACTTTCGTGGCATTTTCAGATAATATACAATAATCTTTTAAAATTGTTTCAAATATTTTTTTAGAACATATCTTTTCGTTTTGTGCCTCTTTTATTTGTGTTATTTCTAGATAGTCACTCATTGTTCCTAAAGGTTGTCCATCTATTATTAGAATATGTTCTGCTACTTCATCTATTTGCTCATTAATATCATCATATAGTTCTTCTAGTTTTGCATGTACATTAAAGAAATCTTCTCCTTTTATATTCCAATGGTAGTTCTGTAGTTTTCTGTAAAAAACATTTAAATTAGATAAAAATAAATTTAGATCTTCTGTAATCATATGAATCCCTCTTTCTTTTTATTTTGATAATGCTTTATTTTATTAGTTACATTATCTTTTTCATTATATTTACAGTATTGCCTAAATTTATTTTTTTATACAATTGGGGACGTACTTATTTTGCACAAGATTTCTTAACCTGAATTTCAAATAGTAAGTGTATATATTTTTTCTTTTGGGTCGGAGTGCTTAAGGTGGGGACCGACAAGTTTACAAACTGTTAAACGAAACGTAGTTTCCGTTTTTACAGTTTGTACGTAGTTGGGGGCCGAAGACTCAAAAGAAAAAATATATACACTTACTATTTGAAAAGCAATTAGACCTGTGCAAAATAAGTACGTCCCCAATTGCTCACTTCATTATTTTCATTGCTTCCTCTGCAGTTTTATCTTTATCAAATTTATTTACTATATATATAATGATTCCAACTATTAAAAATGTTATTACATAAATAATTACGCTAAACTTCCAATTTCCTGATATTATGCTACTTCCTGCAAAAGTTGATGATATAACAGAAGGGAATCTCGCAAATGTTGAAATCAGTATAAATCTAAGTGGTTTTAAAGGAAGTAATCCTGCAATATATACAAGTAAATCCTTAGGTGTTCCTGGTATTAAAAATAATATTAGCATAATCCATTCCAGTTTTTTCGGATTTTTAAATATTTTACTATTTTCTATTTTTTCTATTTTTTCTTTACTACAAAAACTATATACAAATTTTCTTCCAAACTTTCTTACTAAAAGAAACACAATACTTGTAATTATAAATACTGAGATAGTAACGAATAATAGCCCACCAAATCCTCCATAACACATTCCAGCTAGCACTTCTATTGGTTCTCCTGGGAGTATTATTAAAAATATTTGTGCAAATTGCAAACCAAATAGTGCTAGGTATCCAAGTATTCCCATATTTGCAACATGATTCTTAAAATTCAATTGTCCCTCAGGTGTACTTAAATTTTTTATAACTGGAAATAGATAAACTATTAATCCAATGAATAATGCAATTACAATTATTATTAATCCATATTTAAATACCTTTGTTTTTTTATTCATTTCATGACTTCTCTTTCTACTGTTCAACATTCTCTGTCACTGCATCACTAGTATTTATTTTATATCCTGTTAAATCTGGCTTATATATTTCATCCACATTATTTATTTCTAGTTTTGTGATTTCGGAATACATATTTTCCCCGAAATCTTCTCTATAAAGTAGTCCAGTATCTTTTTCTATCCACATTTTCAAATTTAAACCTACTTGTATTACATAACATTCTTTATTATTTAATGTATCTGTATAAATTAATGAATATAAAGCTAGTCCATCTGTTAGACTTCCCATATCTGCTAAGGTAAATGGTAATCTACATACAAGATCCATCATTTTATCGTTAGATTCAATTGCTGCATTATGTGCTGGAAATGCTATTATTTGTTCGTTTTTGTCTTTATCTTGCCAAACTATCATATTTGTATCTGGATCTTCATCATGCTCAAGTTCCAATCTAGAAACATTATCCTTTTTGCTGTATTTTAAATGTTTTTTTGAGTTGCTTATACTTTCATACGAGTAATTTGATATATTTGTGTATTGGCTTGCAAGTTCTTTTAAGTTGCTTAATATAATTAAATTTCTACAGAAAAACATGCAATATGCTGCAATTAGTAACATAATTATAATCAATATAGCTTTTATAAATTTATGAGATGATTTTCCCTTTTTTGCGTCAAATTCTATAAATTTATCCTTCATTTCGACTTTTCTAAATTTTGTAGGATCTTCCTCTTTTCCTTCTGTCTTTTTTACTTTACTATTGCTTTCCTGTGCTTTTTTAGGTGTTTGTTCTTTTTTAACTACCTTTTCATTATCCTTTTGCTTTGTTCCACCTGCTTTCTTTTCTTCTGCTTTTCCATTCTCCATTTTTACTGATTCTACATTCTTTTCCTCTTTATTTTCTCCCATTATAAAATACCATCCTTTCTTTATCTTTCTTATTAAGCAACAAAATACATTTTTTCATAATATTTTGTTCTTTGTCATTTACACTAAGATTATATCATAAAGGATTATATTGTAAACATATTTTTTCAAATTTTTCTGATCTGATTATTTATACATCTTTTAATTTTATAATTTCTTCTGAGTGCAATTTTCCTGCTCTAGTTATACTATTATATCCATATTTTATTTTTAATTTATCAACTACTTCATCTAGCTTTTCTTGTTTTTTATCTTCTTCCCCACTAAAGAGCGACAATTGCACTTCATCTTTATCTACCAAATTGTCTACTCTTAGCCCTACTAATCGTATAAAAGTTCCGCCTAGTATACATTTCGTTCAATAATTCTTTTGCCACTCTATATATACTCTTTGTGTTTGATGTAGCAAGTCCTATTTTCTTTTGGTGCGAAAAATCCTTAAAGTCCTTAGTACGGAGTTGCACATTCACTACATTGGCATACATATTATGTCTACGCAATCTATATGATACCTGTTCTGCAAGGGTTAGCAAAATTTCTTCTAGTTTTTCTTTATCGCAAATGTCCACCGGAAGAGTTACTGAATTCCCTATGCCTTTTGGCTTTTCTTCCAAATAGTTAACCTCAGAATTATCAATTCCGTTTGAATATTCCCACATCATGAGCCCATGTTTCCCAAATTTTTTTATCATTTCGTTTCTGTCTTGTTTTGCTAAATCTCCAATTGTTTTTATCTTCATGCTGTATAATTTTGGAATAGTTTTCCTGCCGAGCATAAATAATTCAGAAACTGGAAGTATCCACATTTTGCTTGGTATTTCTTCTTCATATAATGTGTGAACTCTATCTGGTTTTGTAAAATCAGATGCCATTTTTGCTAAGAGCTTATTATGTGCAACACCTATATTTACAGTAAATCCCAACTCTTTTTTTACTCTTTTATTTATTTCGTATGCAATATCTATTAATCTTCTATTTCCCAAATAATCTGTCATGTCTAAAAAGCATTCATCAATGCTGAATCTTTCTATCTTATCTGTATATTTTAATAATATTTGATATAAATCATCTGAATGCCTTCGATAGCTTTTATAATCTCCTTTAAATACTTGCAAATTTGGGCACTTAAGTCTTGCTTGATATAGGGTTTCTGCAGTGCGAACGCCTCTTGCCTTAGCTTTCACGCTTTTTGCTAAAACAATTCCAGATCTTTTGCTCTCATCCCCGCCTATTACGGCTTCTATCTCTCTTATATCTACTTTCTCTCCTTGCGATAATCTATCTATGGCTGTCCAACTTAAAAATGCATTATTTACGTCCACATGTAGGATTTGTCTTTGCCTTTTTTCCATAAGCACCACCACAAATATTATAAAACATCAGTTCGTTTATGTCAAGAAAAAAATCTCGCTTTTGTTTATAACTTATGCCATATTAAGTAATTTAGCAATTTCTTGTATTTTATCTTTCAAGCATTGCATATTGTTATCATTTTCTATTATAATATCACATTTTTCTTTATAAAAATCATTACTCGATTGTGCTTTTAACCTCTTTTCTGCTTGTTCATAATCTATGTTGTCTCTTGCTACTATTCTTTCTATTTGTAATTCTTTTGCAGATACAATTCCTATTACTTTGTCACATAATTTATTTAATTCACTTTCAAATAATAATGGTGCATCTATAATTATTGTTTTTCCTTTTTGCTCTTTAATTTGTTTTTCTATTTCTTTTCTTATATACTTAAATGTACATTTATTAAGTTCCATTCTTTTTTTTGGATCATTGTATATTATTTCAGCTAATTTTTTCCTTTTAAGTTCACCATCTTCGTCTACAATATCTTTACCAAATTTTGCAATTATATCAATAATATAGTTTGTTCCCTTTTTAGACAGTTTTTTCGCTATTTTATCTGCATTTATTATTTTAACATCATATTTTTCTTCGAGTAGCTCACATATTGTACTTTTTCCTGCACCTGAACTTCCCGTTATTCCTATAATCATTTTAACCTCCACTTTAGTTGAAATATTAATTCATGAAATTTATTTTTTCTGTTTTATTTTAATTTCTCATACAACAAATGTATTTTTAGTGCTAGAAATCAAAATTTTGCTAACTAACGAAAAATATATTTGTTGAAAAAATATAATTACATAATTCAAAATGATGTAAAGAGGTATTATAATATTTCAATCTTATTTGTATAATCTAAATTAGAATAAGAATCTGAATAATATCCTAGAGTATAAATATTGGTTGCTAAAATATCTTTTTCAAGCATTTCCTTTAAATTCTTATTTGCCACAGTATCAATATATCTTTTTACTGATGTTATTATATTTAGCTTTGGATTTAATCTCATCATTTCAGAGATCAATTCTTTTCCTTTATTATTAAAACCTAATACACGTACGTATGGCGTAATTTTTTTTGATATTTCCATTTGTTTTTTATTTATACCAAGTAATGCATATAATAGGATTCTCTGTATTCTGGTCTGGGTAAACCTTTTTGTTTTTACAATATTTATTAATTCTTCTAATGTGTTACAAGAATCTGCCGCATTTTTTATTGAGTTTTCTAATCCTTCTGATACGTCTGGAAGTTTTGATATTTCTTCTGATGTCATTGTTCTTAAAACATATATTATCTCTTTTTCGAATCTTGATAAATCTATAACATAATGCCCTTTTTTTAATTCTTCTCCTAGTAATAAGTATGAATTCCTTGGCATTACTTTGCTTATATCATTAAGTTCTTTTGTTATAAGCATTTTTCTTATTGCAGTAGCACTTGCAAACTCATCTACAATATATTTGTCATTGTACAATACTCGCTGTCTTCTTATTCCTATAGGAGTAATTGTACTTTTTGTTTTTTTCATGGCTTTTAAATATTCTATACCTAAAATGTTGTTCGAACCAGATAACACATTTGCATATCTTTTTATGTCATTTAGGTACATGAGTAAAGCATTTTCTCTCGCTTTTGGAAATGAGTTTCCCTTTTTTAATTCGTGTGAAAGTAGAGTCACATACTCTTTTGGTTCATTGTATAGCACATTTGCTATATTATTTAATGTTGAAATATCGTTTGTCTCCATTCCAAAAGATATTGTGTCCACGATTCCTAAGGAATTAAATATTTTTATTGCTCCCTCTGCAAAATTTTCTGCACTAGATATGCTATATATCGTTGGAAGTTCTATTACCAAATCCACTCCGTTTAAAAGTGCCATTCTAGCTTTAGTCCATTTATTAATTAATGAGGTGTTTCCTCTTTGGACAAAATTTCCCGAAATAACTGCAATTACGTACTGTGCCCCAGTTTCTTGTTTTGACCTAGCAACATGATATAAATGCCCATTATGAAATGGATTATATTCTGCAATTATTCCAAGAACTCTACTCATAAAAACCTCCCCCATCTTGTACAAAAAACAATTTACTGATATAATATCATAAATTAGTAAAATTTACAATGAATATGTGAGATTTTATAGTTATGTAGTAACAACTTAGGAGGTTTATTATGGAAAATGTTACAATTTACACAGATGGTGCATGCTCTGGTAATCCTGGTCCTGGTGGTTGGGGAGCAATTTTGATGTACAAGGATAATAAAAAAGAAATTTCTGGTGGTAAAAAGGATACCACAAATAATGTAATGGAACTTACAGCTGTTATAGAAGCATTAAAACTCTTAAAGTTCCCTTGTAAAGTAAATTTGTATAGTGATAGTGCTTATGTAGTAAATGCATTTTTACAAAATTGGATTTTTAATTGGCAAAAGAACAACTGGAAAACATCGGACAAGAAGGAAGTTAAAAATAAAGAGTTATGGCAAGAACTAATTATTCTTACTCATACTCATGATGTTACATTTATCAAAGTAAAAGGACATGCAGATAATGAATATAATAATCGTTGTGATGAGTTAGCAAGAAAGGCAATTCTAGAGCTTTAAGTAAATCTATACTCATTATTAATTATTTACAAGTAGTTCATCCAGATTTTAGAACATTGGGGCAAAATTCTGCCCCAAAAAAGTTTGTTATTGTATAGTGGAATCGGCTTTCTTCTTGAAATGTCAACGATTCTTCATTTATATCTAAATCTTTGTTAAATGGCTCATAAATATTATATGGTATGTTTTTATCTTGGAATATAGGCTCTCCCATATCTACAATTGCTTCATTACAGTTTTTCTTTTCATCTTCAATTAGTTTTACCTTCTTTATTCCTGAACTTATTATTGAAGAATTGATTTTTTTATAAAATTATTATATAATTAGATTATAACAATTTTTAAAATGAGGGATGAATATGAAATTTGCAATCATTGTCGCAATCATCGTAATGACGATTGCAACAATAATAATAGTGTCCTCTTTAGTGCAGGACATTATTCGGAGGCATTATTGTTGTCAAAAAAAACCTCATGATAAAAATCATTATTTGATTTTTATCAAATTTTTCGGTGTACTATTGTACGTTTTCGTATTAATGGTACTCATCGTCGTGCTATCTAAGATTTAGCACGTCAAGACGGTAAGCTTGTAGAAATATGAGCTTACCGTCTTTATTATATAGGAAAATCTACAGATTTTGCCCATAAAACAAAGAAGAGTTGTACCAAATGGAAATACCAATTTAGTACAACTCTTAATGACTATTTTAGTGCTTTAATTTTGTCGGCGAGTTCTGGGACAATCTCCGTAAAATCGCCGAATGCTTCTTTCATGTCTTTGACATGTTGTTTGAAAATTTCTTGAGTAAGACGTCTTAAATACTCAAAATCTAGTCCAAAATAATCTTCTATGGCTCGACGCTGCCGAGGAGAAATTTCTAAATCTGAAATATCAATCGTAGCAAGCTCTCCATAATATTCTTTATATAGAGTAGCGAATTTTTCCCACTCAGTTAATATTATTGAGCTTGCTGGTACTTTCCCTAGAATATACCAACCATAGAGGTAAACCATCAGTACATTGTGAATTGTCTCTATCTTTTTTGTAAACTCTTTAAGTCTCTCAGTTTTCTTTTCAAACTCAAAAATAGTCATGTTATATCCTCCTTGTAATTACTCGGAGGGTATACCCTCCGAGATTTATTATTATATTTCTCTTTGGGTATAGAGAATTTAACTAGCCTTATTATAACATAATTTACATAAAATTGCAAGTTCCAAATTTTTGAGCAATAAAAAAGCCGAGATAGAAATACTTTTCAGGTATTCTACCCAGCTATTGACATTGAGCCATAATATATTATACAACAGTTTTACATTTTAACTCTGCCATTACTCTGCCATTACTCTGCCAGTTTGTATTTTTTATTTGGTGTTTTTTCAGTATTTCCAACGCTTTCAATAGTTTTATTATCAACGAATTTCTTTAATATTCTTCTTACAGTTCTATCTGCTATTTTAGTTTGTTCAATAATTTCTTTTGCTCCGATTATAACATTTTTCTTAATACATTCTAATACTTTTTGTTCGTTTTCAGAAAGTAATAACATAGATTTGTCTTTCAT
>CALXVO010000041.1 GCA_944392065.1 uncultured Clostridia bacterium
GTTTCAGATGCAAATTTCATCATCATTCCTGCTGGTGTATCTGCATTCATATTTGCGTTTTCTCTTGTAATATCATTTGCTTTTGCTCCAATTATATCTAAAAATACTTCTTTAGTTCTAGATTTTCTTGCTACATCTCTATTGTACCTATATGTGATATAACTCTGTGCTACTTCTTTCCTTGATGATGCCATTAGCTTTTTCTCTACAGCATCTTGAATTTCGTAAACAGATGCTTGATTTTTATCTTCAAATTGTTTTTGAACACTTGAAGCTATTTTATTGGCTAAATCTATATCTACACCTCCTGGTGTTTGTGACATAGCTAGTGTTACTGCCTTTACAATTCTTTCTGGATTAAATTCTACTACTCTTCCATCCCTTTTAATTACTTGCATTTTTACCCTTCCTTTCTTAAGATACAAATATGGCTGTAAAAGAATTGCTGTTTTCTAATAAGCAAACTTACTGGAAAATCGGATACATATTTTTTTATTAGATGATTTTCACTGTGATATTGCTATTTTACTCATATGCAATTATTTTTCCAATTTTGTTTCCCCTCTAAATTTAGTATGGCTATATTATAACTCTTTTATTTCTTTTTTCTGTTGCAAAAGTCACATATTATGCAAAATTTATTTTTCGACTTATTTTGCACTAGAGTTAATTGTTTTTCATTTTTAAAAAAGAAATATTACATTTTTGTTACAGTTTTTTTCTTGTATTTACTTACCTTTGGAGCTTGTTTCCAAACTTTAAGTTTTATGTAATTTCTACATACTGCATATTTTCATGAATAAATTTAATCATTTCTTCCCATTTAGTTTCATCTGCATTTTTTAGTTTTATAATAGAAACTGCTCCACCAGATGATATTTTTTGAAATTCTGCCTCAAGTTTTAGTGTTTCATATATGTCTGTTTCTTCTTTTTCGTCTATGAAATAAGAGTTTGTATATGCTTCTTTATCTGTTACATCTTTTATTGTTCCAAATTTTTCTTTATCTATTTTTTCAAATCTCGTGGTAACTTTTTTTGAATTTACACCACATAGCACAAATCCTATATTTGTTTCATTCCTCCATTTTTCTACTGTTGCTTTTAAATGTTTTAATACTTTTATTGCAAATTCATATCCTTTAGGTTTTATATGCGATTCTTGTTTCATTATTTTGGTCATTTCATATATTCCAACATATCCCAGAGAAATGGTAGAATAATCCTTGTATAATAGTGAATCTATTGTTTCGTTTTTCTCTAAACGAGAAATCGCTCCATATCTCCAGTGTAGTGGACTTATGTTAGATTTAATTCCTACTAGTGAATAATGTCTACACATCAGAGCCTCAAAGCATAAATCCAATCTTTCATTTAATAATTCCCAGAACTTTTCTTCGTTTTCTTCTGCTAAAATCGCTATTTGTGGTAAATTAATACTTACAATACCTTGATTAAATCTTCCTTCAAATTTATATTCTCCGTTTTTATCTTTCCATGGTAATAAAAAGTTTTCTTTTCCGATTGGGCTAAAGACATTATTTTTGTAGTTTTCTCTCATTTTTTTAGCTGATATGTAACTTGGGTATTTTCGATTTTTTGAGCATTCTATTGCTATTCTTGTTAAATAATCATATTCCCCACCTTTTAATGAGTTAAATTCATCTAACACATATACTAGTTTTGGGACTTTTGGAGTAGTAATTTCTCCTTCTTCATTTTTTATTCCTTCACATCTTTGTTTTAGAATTTCTTCAATTATCATGGCATTTTCTTTTATATATGGGTCATTTTCTTCTAAATGCAGAAATAAAGTTATGTCCGTCCTTCTTCCACTAGATTCTTCTAATGCATTTATTTGGTATTGTAGTAGTTGTATTCCTGATTTTAATTCTGTTTTTATTCTGCCTTCTACTAAATCTTTGGTTAGTTCTTCTGAAATTTTTCCGCTATTTTCTCTTTCTATCTGGTTTTTAAGTTTATAATAGCTTTTTCTTAGATATTTTCCGAAATGTATCATATCTATTGCTTGTCCACCATATTGACTAGTTGCAATTACTTCCATTATTTGTGTAGCAACTATACAAGCAACTAGAAAACTCTTTGGAGTTTCAATCATTGTTCCATTTATTACTGTTCCATTGTCAAGCATATCTCCAATATTTATTAAACTACTGTTAATCATAGGGTGTACAAAGTAATCTGCATTATGGTAATATATAATTCCTTCTTCATCTGCTTTTGCTATTTTTTCAGGAAGTAGTAGTCTCCTTGTTAAGTCTTTTGACACTTCTCCAGCTATATAGTTTCTTTGCATTGCTGCTGTTACTTCACGTTCTTCCAAAGAATATTCTCTATTATCATTTCTAATTATTCCAAGAATAGTTTCATCTGTTGTATTTTGCTTTCTTACTAAAGCTCTATTATATCTGTATACGATATATTTTTTAGCAAGCTCATATTTTTTTAATTCCATTAGTTTTTCTTCAATAATATCTTGGATATCTTCTACTAATATTCTTTTTTTATTTAGTGACTCAATATAAGAAATGATACCTTTAATATCTTCTTTTGATGCTCTGTCGGTTCCATTTACTTCTTGGTTTGCTTTTTCTATTGCAATTTGTATTTTTGTTCTGTCGTAATCTACTGCTCTTCCATCTCTTTTTATTACCTTCATTCGCATTTCCCCTTTACTTTTATTTAGTGCTTTTAGCAAACAATGTGTGTTTTATTCCAAGCTTTAAATAATATTGGTTTATAAGCAGTATACCTATAAACTAATTTATTGCTTATCCTAATAAATTACAATATTCTTAATGTTATTATATATTTTTTCTCGTTTTTTTCTGTTGCATAAGTCACATATTATGTATTTTTATTTTTTATAACTATTTATTGCTAGAGTTTCTAGCAATCTTCTTCTATCTAAAAATATTACAATTTCATTACAGTTTTTTTCCTCTCATTTATTGATTTTGAGTCTTGTTTCCTTTATAATATTTTATGTAGATAGCTATAGAATAAATATGAGGTTTGAAAGATGAGCACTATTTTCAATATTGACAGTTTTTATTACAATTTTTCTTGTAATTGCAATAAAGCACAGAAAAAAACTTTTAAGAAGAATCAATTGATTACTACCTATATTCAAAAACGTAATCAGTTATGTATTTTGTTAAATCGGAAAGGCTGATTTAGTTAGATATGATTTAAATGGAAATAGAACCATTGTAGAGCATTTTTCTAAAAATGCTTTGTTTGGAGAAGTTTTTTATAAGGTTACAACAAACAATGAACTCTTAGTTGAAGCCAAATCTAATTGTACGGTGCTTTTTTATATATATGATCAATTAAAGGAGCCTTGTACTAGGAATTGTGAATTTCATAATACATTATCCGAGCATTTACCGGAATTAGTTTTAGATAAAATTACTGAATTAAATACTAGAATAGAACTTCTAACACAAAGAACAACACGCGATAAGCTTTTGATGTATTTTTCGCTTATATCTACAAGAAAACTTTCAAAATCCTTCGAACTTCCTTTATCATTAACGGATTTAGCAGATTATCTAAATGTGGATAGAAGTGCTATGATGAGAGAATTAAAGCTTTTAAAGGAAGATGGCTTAGTAGATAAAATTGGTAATCGAATTATTTTGTTATATGAGTAAGCCAATCTATTTCCTTTATCATAAAGCCTCCTTGCTTTTTTTGAATATGTATTTTCATTAATTGAAAATATATCTTACTTATTCATGTTTGAATAGGTAATTTATTAATATTTTCTGAATATCAAAGTGATTTCTGTCTGGATTGAGTAAACAGGCTTATTGTCTTTTAATCGTGATATTTTGGAAGGAATCCTTTTAGAAGGAATATTTCTATCAAAATTATAAATTCTTTTTAAATTTAGAGTAGCTAATAATTCTGATAAAATTAAATCAAATCTAACTATTTCTCCATTTACTCTTCTATTACCTATCGTAAAAATAGCATATTTATCTTTTTTTAAAATTCTTGATAACTGTATGCAAGAATCATAGAAATCTATATAAAAACTTGCAACCTTCCTTGCTTTGATCTTTTCATCGGCCTTAATTAAAGCTTCAAAAGTAGAAGATAAGGTTTTAGATTTATCTAATATTTCTGATTTATATATTTTATCTATAGAATAATTTGTTCCCCCAAGGCTTTCGTTGTCTATTTCTGTTAATGTTTTTAATATAGAAACATTAATATTAGGATCTATATCATTAATATCAATCCAACGCAATGGTAATATAGAGAATTGTCCATAGGTTACGGTTGTATGGTTATCTCCATATGGAGGAGAAGTTACAATTAGGTCAACAGAAGAATCTTTAAATTTACGTTTATCGCTCATAACTTTAATAGTATCGCCAAGATAAACTTTAGCATTATTCTTTATAGAGAAGGATTTATATAGGTTTTCAAAACTACTAATATCGCGTTCTAGCTGTTTACTAAAATTTTTAATACAATCATATTGAAAATTATCGATGACATTTTTATTTTTTATATGCAATTTAAAAGTAGATTTTTGAGAATTATTGGATAGTCTTACGATTTCGGCGAAAGCAAGCCAGAAAATTCTTCTATATAAAACATCATCTTCTTGCATGATGCAATATCTAATTTTACTTAATTGATGAATTATATCATCATTAAACCATTTATGTATTCCTTCAAAATCGAAATCTACCACATTTTTAGTTTCATTAATTAAATTTAATAAAACATTAGATTTCAATTTTAAAAGCGAAATAGAAATTTTAGAAGTTCTAACTAAAGTCATTAAATATGCTAAAGGATTAATATCAATACCAATTGTGTTTAAATTTCTGCATAATCCTTCTATTAATATTGTTCCGAGAACCCATATAAGGATCGAAGATATTTTTTATGCTTGGATCATTTTGTAATACAACATCAATAAGTTCTGCCTGCATGTCGGGTACCATTTTAGCTGGATAAGAATGAGAAGAATAGATTGAATCTTTTGAAATTGTATCTTTAAAATCCCAATAAGTTTCCTCTTGTTTCTTTTTACTTTCAATATAATTTATAATATTTTTATCCGCTAAGTTCATAATAACCTCCATTTTTTTACACTAATCCTCTATTCTTTATAAATCATACATCAAAAACTAAAAAAAGTAAATTATCTTTTCATATATTTGTAAAAAAAATATATACATGATATAATAAGGCAAATATTTTAAATGGAGGAATGTATGAACAAAACTAAATTATTAAATTTATCAATTTCTACAAGAATTATTTCTCAGTTAGGAGAACAACTTATATCTGATGAATTAGTAGCACTTATGGAGTTAATAAAAAATGCATATGATGCAGATGCAACTCGTGTAACCATAAAAGTAGATACAAAAGCTGAAACATCACATGGTATAGGAATGATAGAGATAGAAGATAATGGGAATGGAATGACACCATATATTATCGAGAATAGTTTTTTGAGAATATCGACAGGCTTTAAAGAAGAATATAAAATCTCGCCATATTTTAAAAGATTAGTTCTTGGTAAAAAAGGATTAGGAAGATTGGCTTTTAATAGGTTGGGGAGATATATAAATGTATATACAACGCCTAGAGTAGATAGAATAAAAAAAGAACTAGTAGGTGATTTGGCCGGTTTTAATGAGTTTAAATTATTTGTTGACTGGGAAAGTTTATATGTGGATCAAGATTTTAATCAAATACAAGCCTCTTTGGAAAGACATAATAATCTGGAACCAGTTTATGGAACAAAAATACAAATTTCTGGAATTAAAAATACAAATTTTTGGAATTTGGATAAAACTCAAAGGCAGAGATTGAAAAGTGAAATCTTTGGAATGATAAATCCTTTTACTAAAAATAAAGAAAGTAGATTTGAAATTTATTTATATATTGATGGTGAGAAATTTACAACAGAGGAATTAGATGAAGAATTAATTAAAAAGATAAGTGATGTTAGTGCAAGCTTTAATTTGGATTCTAATTGGATATTAACTTTAGATATAGATAGAAAAGAAAGATATATAAATAATAGAATAGTAAGTACCAAAAAGGGTCGAGAAAATGAGTCAACAAAGCTAGTTTTAAAAGAGAAAACGATAGATCCAGAAATATATAAGATTCATTATAAAATGGATTTAAAGAATTTAAATGAAATAAAGCAGCAATTCCCTAAGTTAGGAGAAATTGCTTTTAGTAAAAAAAATGGAGAGTTGGCTTTTCCTGGAGAATTGAATGGTTCAATTTATGCTACTGACTTAAGTAATAAGAGGGAAATTATAAAAAATTTGAATGCTGATAATATTAAAACTAGTAGTGATTTCGATAATTTATGGAATCAGGCAAATGGTGTATTTGTATTTAGAAATGAATTTAGAATTCTTCCATATGGAAAAAATGATTGGCTAGACTTTACAAAAATGAGTCAAAGACTTAAAAATAATATTTATAAAGAGCATACAATAGCAGGTTACATTAACTTAGATGGCGAAACTAGTGAAAACTTAGAGGAACAAACTAATAGGCAGGGATTTATCGAAGATGAGTATGGAAGTAATTTCTTTAAAATTGTTAAAGATATAATTGCATCGGTTATTGTTAATGAAGATATTAAGCTAAGGGATGGTTTTGAGCTAAAGACAAAGGAAGAAAACGGATTTTTATATACTAAAAACAAGATGGTAAAATATAAGATGGAAGTTACTGAGGAAGAACAAAAAGAGAAAAAAAGAGAAGAATTGAAAAATTCGATTAATAACTTAAAGATTAATATGGAAAATACTAATGAGATAGAAAGTATTTCTAAACTAACAAATGAATTTTTTAAATTGGATTCGAAAGTAGAAAAGAAAAATGAACAAGAAAAGGAGATTTTGCAAAGACAGATAGACGAAATAAAAGAGATTGCACCAATGGTTGGTCAAGCAATTATAATAGAGTCTATGACGCATGAGCTAAATAGAATAGAGGGAAATATTAAACAATATTCGAAAAGTAGTTTGGATATTGCTTATGAGTTGGATAATTCTTTTAGAGACAAAAATAAACTAATTAGTAATCAACATTCTATTATAGATGAGACCGTATTTATGAGAGCTCAATTAGATCATCTAGAGCCTACATATAGAAGTAAGAAGAATATTATTGAGGAGATAGATATTAAAAAATTATTAGAGGATTCCTACAAAACGGATGGACCAATGGCAATTAAAGCTAGAAATAGTAATGTTAATGTTCAAATACTAGGAAAAGACTTTACTATAAAAGCTAATAGGGGATATCTTATTACTATATTTGATAATTTGTTTTTAAATTCTTTGCATTGGGTAAATTATGAAGAAAAAAATGAGAAAGCAATATCGATGCAGATAGATGAGAAAGGATATGTATATGTTTGGGATACAGGAAATGGAATTCATCCAGATATAGAAGAAATACTATTTGATCCTTTTACTACTATGAAAAAAGATGGAAGAGGTTTAGGATTATATATCGTAACTGAGCTGTTACAGCAGATGAATTCGAGCATTGAACTAGATAAAGAAAGGAAAAACGGAAGATTATACAAATTTAAAATTGATTTTAGTAATTTAGTGGAGGATTAAATGAAGGACGAAAACATAGAACAAATAAAGCAAAAATTAGCATTTATGAATATTAATAAAATTGTATCAATTGATAATGAGTGGATTCAAGATGATAATATAGATTTAAGTAGAGATGTAACTGATTTTATAGAGGAAATACACCCACAAGGAGAAAAGGAACTTTTACGTAGGATATCTAATGAGGGATATGTAACATTACAAGATGTATATGATGCTAAGGATACGGAATTAATAAAAGTTATTGACTCAAAAAGAAGGCAACAAAATCAATTACCTCCTAATTTAAAGAAATTGGATGATGTATTGAATGCTTTGCAAGAAAAAGGTATTGTAATAGAAAAGATATCCAAATATAAATCCGATATTTTTAAGAAGTATAGTAATGAAAATTGTTTATTTATTCTTGATAAGGAAATGGATGAGAATGATAACAGGGATATTATAAAAGAGAGTATACCTAATATAATAGAAGAAGCAGACAGAAATGGTGTGAACCATTTGATTATAACATACTCTAGCAATATAGGGGATGAGTATGCAAGTAATTTAAATAAAATGAATTATGTAGAGCAGCGAATAGAACATGCTAATAAAAGCAATTTTTACATTTATAAAATGTTTGCTATAGAGAAGAAAGCAGAAACAGAGCTGGATAAAGAGCTAAACTTAAAAATATCGGATTGTATATATGGTGATGCTTTATATCATTATATGGTACTAGAAAAAGAAAAGGCAGACGAAACTTATAACTCAATTTGTGAAATTGAAAATGAAGAAATTGCAAGAATATCAAATGAAAATATTATAGAAGGAAACAATATCAAAGATAGTATAGACATTGTAAAAAAAGCTTTAACTAAGATAAAGGGAAATGAGAAAGCTCAAGAAGAAAGAATGATATTGGAGAAGTTTAATTTTTATCAGAAAAATAAAATTAATAATTTTATTCTTGAAAACTCTGTATTAAATTCTACTAATCAATATGGCAAATATAGAGAAAAACAGGATATAGAATTTGTAGATAATATATTAAAAAGTGATATAGCAATATGGGAAAACATTGATTATTCAGTTAATAGGCTATATAAAGATATATCTACAGGTGATATATTTAAAGTAAAATTATTGCAGAACGAAGAGGATAAGTATTTTCTAATAGTAGAGAATGCATGTAATTGTGTTTTAAGGAATCAAAAAAATGTAAGTGACATATCAAGACGAGATAGAAATAGAAATATAAAAGTACTATTATTAGAAAAAGGCGAAATTTCAAAAATTAAAAAAGATGAATTAGTTAGACTTTTTAATACTGGGGAAATAATTTTTCCAGTAATGGAAGATGGCATATGTTATTTAAAAAATACTGGAAAGGTTCTATCTATTTCACAAATTTTACTGGATTTATGTACTTTAAATGTTGAAGGAAGATGTCTAGTAAACTATGAAAAAGATATAATACAAAAATACAAAAATTATTATTTTGAAAAATATATGGACATGCCTCAAACAATGGAAGAGATAGAAAACTTGAAAAAATATTTATCAATAGAAAATTCCATAATGGAGAAAGCATTAGAATTAGAAGCAAAAAATAAAAATATTATAAGTCCTTTTCAAGTTGAAAAAGTATCAAAAGAGAATTTGTCTATACAAAGAATAGGAAGATTGGACTATAATATTACTTTGAGAGTATGCCAAAAGAATTATTATAAAACCGAAGACGCAGTTTTTAGTGGATTTGACAATCAAGAGGTTTTTGATGATTTAAAAGAACAGAGAAAAACTACAAATGCTTCTACAGAAAAAATGGTAGGAATAAAGAAGAAAAAATAAAGCCTCATTTACTTATTAGGTCAAGACCACTTAGAAAAAATGGCAATATGATGATGAAGCATATAAAATGTCTAAGAATAGTATTTGTAAATGAAAGGGCATGATGGTGTCCTAGAATAGGAACATTAAATCAAAAATTCCAGTAAGAAATCGCTGGAATTTTTTTAAGGTTCCTATTCTAAGATGGCATCTATTTCCTTTGTGTTTTAAAACAATATAAAATATTTTAAAATAAGGAAGAGATTTAAAGCCTCGAATTTGGTTGCGGGAGTAAGACTTTGGATTACGTGCATTTGGGGTATGAGCGAGACCTGACCACTTTTTGTAAGTTTGTGAAAATTAGAGTTTTTGTTGGTATTTCAGTATTTACAAGAGTTTTAGTTTATAGA
>CALXVO010000042.1 GCA_944392065.1 uncultured Clostridia bacterium
TTTTATTGAATTTTTATTAGAATTTCGGGCATTTGAGGTGGTTATTTTACCCAATTTTTACCCAATTTGACATAATAGTGACATTTTAAAGCATTATTGCAACCGGATAATTTACAAATTTTAGCATTAAACAGCCCGAAAAAAGTATTTACGAAGTAAAACTTTTTTCGGAAAAGGAGCAGTAGCGACAAGGCTTTGGCTGTTTTTTTGCATAAAAAAACAGCTAGCCTTTCTAGCTAACTGCGACGTGGTTGCGGGGGTAAGACTCGAACTTACGACCTTCGGGTTATGAGCCCGACGAGCTGCCAACTGCTCCACCCCGCGATGTGTTAACATATTAATTATACTCTTCTGCTTTATATTTGTCAATACATTTTTCTTAATTATAAGTATTACTATGAAAATGTATGTTTTTGTAGTAGTAACAAATGTATTTATTCATTGTGATGCTCTATTAAAGTATGAATGTCTGGATGATGGTATAAATGCATCTAAAGTCCATGTGGGAATGTTCTAATTAAAAAATCTAAATGAAGTATAAAGCTTAAGTCGGGATAAAGCTAAATTTTTTAATTAGAACTTCTGTTGCAGAATATATCGAACTTTAATATAATTATCTAGTAATTCATTATATGCTAATTTATAAAAAATATTCCTTCTTTAACCTACAATTTTGTTTTTGATTTAAAATAACATGCGTAAAAACAAGAATAATCAAATATTCATTTTTATGATAGGCTTACTCTACTTCTGTTTTCCATATAGTACTTTACAATATTTTTCTCAAGGCGTTTTTCCTTAAAACCCTTATATTACTTTATATTTTGGGACTTATTATATCATATTTTTTAACTTTATAAAGCATTAAATAGTAACATTATCTTTTATGTCATCATATTTTGCATCTCCTATTCCCTTCACATTTTGAAGTTCTTCTATGCTCTTAAATCCTCCATTTTCCTCTCTATAATCAATTATATTTTGAGCTAAAGCTGGGCCAATTCCTGGTAAGCTATCTAATTCTGATTGACTTGCAGTATTAATATTCACCTTTTTGCTTCCTCCTTTCTCTCCATTTTGGGTATTATTACTTTCTTCAATTATATTATTTCCACCATTATCCGTAATATACATAGATACTTTTTCATTTTTATTTGGAATATATATTTTTTGTCCATCCTGTAATTTATATGCTAAATTTACTTGCGATAAATCAGCTTCATCTGTTTCTCCTCCCGCCTCTTTTATTGCATCTGCTATTCTTGCTCCTTTTGCTAAGTATAAGATTCCTTCTTTTTTTACTTCTCCTGTTATATGTACTACAATTATTTCTTCTTCCTCTATTTCATTTGTACTCTCCCCAATTTTATTTTTCCTATTTTCTTCGTTTTGTGTGTTTTTCATTATTATATCTTCCTCCCAGTTTAATGCGTTATCTTCAGAATTATTCATTATTAAATAAATTATAAATGAAATAATTAATATTATGATCAATATTATTGAAATCATTGTTTTCTTTTTATTATCTAAATTCATTATCCTTCCTCCTATCTCTATAAATGAACGATTATCTCTTGATATCCTCATTTATCTTATTTTTTTATTTCATATTAATTAAAATTAATAACATCTTTAATAAACACACTAAAAAGTGTACTTTTTATCGTTTTATTTAATTTGAATTTACCTAGAATCTTTCTTTACCATTAACCCTATCTTTTCTCTTTGGATCTGCTACAATTTTTAATATTTATTAGTAGTTACAATTCACAGCACATTGGAATTTTATTTATTATATCCGATAGTATATAATGTAAAAATAGTTGTGAATTGTAGCAAACATATTGAAATTTTTATAAATTTAATATATAGTAATATATATTTTTTATATGGGTTGTTTTTTATACAGAAATGGGGGGTCATATGAAACAACTTAATCGAATAATAATATTTACTATTATTTTCATTACGATAATCTTGCCAATAAATACCTTATTGGCTACTGATATAGATACTGCTGATTATAATCCAGATAATGTAGAAACTAATTCTCCTTCTGCAATTTTAATGGATGCAAAAACAGGTAATATTTTATATTCCAAAGATGCCTTTTCTAAAAGGTATCCGGCGAGTACTACCAAATTGATGACTGCTATTTTGACGCTCGAAAATTGTGAATTAGACGATATAGTTACAGTAAGTCATAATGCTATTTTTTCCATACCAGTAGGATATTCCCATGCTAATCTACAAGAAGGTGAAGAACTTACAGTTGAACAATTATTAAATGTTTTGCTAATTCCTTCTGCTAATGATGCTGCTGTAGCACTAGCTGAACATATATCAGGTTCTGTAGAAGAATTTTCTAATTTAATGAATTCCAGAGCAAAAGAACTAGGTTGCCTAAATACACATTTTGTAAATCCTAACGGAATCCATAATGAAGATCATTATTCTACTGCATATGATTTGGCTCTTATTGGTATGTATGCAATGAAATTTGATGATATCGTGAGAATTTCGAAAGTAAATCAATACACTTTACCTAAAACAAATAAATATGATAAAACAGATAGAATATTTAATACTACAAATGGATTAATTTCAAACAATTCCGAATATTATTATCCTAGTTCAACTGGTCTAAAAACCGGTTATACTGATAAATCTGGCTATTGTATAGTTACTACTGCAGAAAAAAATGGTGTGGAATTACTGGAAGTCGTTCTTAGTAGCGACTCTATAGATGAACGATATAAAGATTGTATTAATTTATTTGATTATGGTTTTAATAATTATTCTTACGAAAATTTAGTAACTGCTAATGAAGTTGTTGATACTATAGAAATTAATGGGGCTACAAGTGATACTAAATCTTTAAATGTTATTGCTAAAAATGACATTAACGTACTTCTAAAAAACGACTCAAATATTAATAACTTAAATGCTAATATTAGTATTAATGAAAATTTATCTGCACCAATTGCTAAAGATTCTGTTATTGGAACAATTTCTTATGAAATAGATGGAATTACTTACTCAACTGATTTAATTGCCGGAAGTTCTGTAGAAGCATCAAATTTTGAAACAATAGTTTTTAGAGTTTTGCTTATATTTCTAATATTATATTTGTTGGTAATTATATTAAAGAAATTAAATAAACCTAGATCCACAAAGAATTCAAATTCTTTTCATATTACAAAACACAGTAAAAAATCTAAAAAAGGCGGTAGATATAAATTTAATCAGATAAATGAATATTTATAAGTTTTATAAATTCACAGTAGAAACTTCCTACTGTGAATTTATTTTGCTTTTACATTACATAGTCTGTACCTATAATAATTGTTATGTCTACTATTGAATTAGAATCTCCAGAAATAATATTTTCTGTACCTATAATATCTTTTATTTTCATTCTTTCACTTTCAGACATATCATTTCTCTCAATAACTGTAGTATTATTAGTTGTTGATGTGTTTCCTATTTGAATTACTTCAAAACCTGTCGCTTCTAATTCTGATACAACTTCACTTAACTTGCTAGAACTTCCACTTCCATTTAATATTTCTATACTTAAAGTGTTTGTTATATTATCGTCTAAAGTTGTATTTCCATCTATTATATTCCCATCTATATCCTCTGATTGAGTAATTCCAAAGAAGAGTTCATTTATAGTTGCTTTTGCTTCTTCCTCATAAATAGAATAAATCCATACACCATTACCTGCTCTTTCTGATATTCCTGGTAAAGTTGCTGTTTTAAGATTATCTATATCAAATTCTAATATATATGGCACATAATCTTTTACTGCATCAAAATTCAAGTTTGTTTCAACATATTGTTCAGCAATATCCATAAAACTGAAAATCATGTTAACATCCATTTTTTCTATTGTTTGCTCTAAAAGTGCAGTTAAAAATGCCCTTTGTGTTCTCATTCTTCCTAAGTCTTCTCCACCATATTCATATGAATATGTTGATCCATCACTATTATGTCTAAAACGTACTACTTGTTCGGCTTTATCTCCATCTAGCAGTTGATACCCTGCTTCTAAATCTATATATAATCCTTGCTTTCTATCAGTATAATGCATGTCTATAGGAACATCAAAATATACTCCACCTATTTCATCCACTAGTACTTTTAGAGCTTCTGTATCCACTGTCAAGTAATATTGCACATTTATTCCTGTTATATCTCTTACTTCCTCTAGAAGATTTTCAACCCCGCTTTGATAAACTGCGTTAATTTTGTCATATCCGGATGCATACGATTTGTCATCTCCTATAAAAGTATCTCTTGGTATTGATAGTAGTGCTGCTTCTTGTGTTTTAGGATCATATGATGCTAGCATTATTGTATCTGTTAAGTCTTGACTTTCTCCTAATAATAAACAATACATTTTATCAAGATTATTTACAGTATTTTCATCATGCCCAAGTAATTCTTTTGATACTCCTGTCCATCCTTCTTCACTATATCTTTTATATAACTTATATGCAAACACTGAACCTGCAACTAATATAATTAAAAATAATATTAGCACTATTCTTAGAAATACATTTTTTTTCTTTCCTCTTTTATTTTCCTTTTTATTTTCTTCTTTAGATTGTTTTTTCAAGATTCTCCACTCCTATTTATTACAATATACGCTATATTATACTAAATTTCTTTTTTAATATCAATATATCATGATAATTTTTTAGAAAAATAGTTACTAGATAGGTTACTGTTTAGTGTAGAATTTAATTTTACAACTATGTCTTAGTAGTATGTATACTACAAATTCTACGCTGAACAGTAACACTAGATAATGGTTTTACAAAAAAGGCTGTGAATCATAACGATAACACAGCCTTTTTTTCTAAAAGATAATTTTTAATAATAAGTTATTGTTATACATTATACTTCCTACAAATGATTCATCTATCGCATTTACAAGAGCTCCATTTGTCATTGGAGATACAAAAGATATTATTGCAAGTAATATGTATATAACTATTAATCCTTCTAGTATTCCATAAATTATACCACCTAACTTATCACATTGTTTTATCACTGGTAATTTTGCAATTAATGATGTTATAAATTTCAAGAAAATTAGCAATATTCTTGCTACTATAAATAGCGCGATCCAAGTTCCAGCTTTAACTATTGTTAGTGCTACATTTCTTGCCGTACTCTCTGCTATTGCTTCTTTTGCACTATCAGATGCATTTTCTACTTGTTCTGCTATATAATCAGTAATTGCTTCTGGCATTTTCTCTTCTTCTTGTTCTTCTCCTATTATCATTTCTCTTATAGATTGCTCTATATTTTCATCTATTTGCGTATTGTCTATTATTAAGTTTGATATAGGGATAAACAAAATGAAAGCTATTACAATTGATAACACAAATGATAATATCTTTATTAGTGAACCAGTTAGACCTCTTACATAACCAATTATAACGCATAAAATAAAAATCGCTAAGATTACTAAATCTATTATAATAGGCACTTTCTTCACCTCCTATGCCAATTTTTATTTATTATATTAATTAAAATTTTCTATAAATTTATAATTTCTACTCTATCGTTATATACTATACCTGCAATTCCATTTCCTATTACAACCTTCTGTGCCTCTTGAGTAGAACTATAACTTTTTAGTAGCCAGCCACTTGTATTGATAAATTCTATCTCTTGTCCTAAACTTACAGCTATGATATTATTGTAACTGTATATGTATTTAGCTGCTCCTTCTACTGTATAAATAGTAGTGTTGTTATTATTAACATTTTTTATTTCTAAAACCGTATTAGTATTAAATAAACCATCATTTTCTTCTATTGCTCTGTATATACAATTTTCTAAGTTTATATTTGCAAAATTAATGTTTTTACCACTTTCGTTAAGAGACATTAATGAACTATTACTTTCGTTTTGTATCGTGCATATTTCATTATCATACATACATATAATTTTGTTATTCCCATTATATTCAATGTTTACAATTAGTTTATTACTATCTGCAGAATATGTATAAGTTATATATTCGGATGGACTTTCTTTTGCCTTTTCTATTGAAATTATTTTTATGCTCGATTGAAGTGTTGTTCCTGATGTATTTACTTCTGCAAATGCCAGGTAATTGTTATCATTTGATATGCTAGTGTCAACTACTGTAGTAGTTGAACGATATATCTTAAATAATTCATTACCATTATTATCAAATATTACAATTACAGATTTATATGTTGTACCTGTTAAAATTACACTTACATAGCCATTATTATTTACACTTATTTTCGAAATATTTCCGTCTAGAGTTTTTGTCCATAAGATTTCGGAACCTGATATTAGATTTAGCTTAGATCCGTTTTGTTCGCTTATTGCAATATATTTGTTGTTTATACTGTACACTGGATTATTTATTTCTAAATCTATTTCTTTTTCTAATTTTCCTGAAGAATTATACTCCATAAGTTTATTCTCAGCCAAAATACAGATATTTTTATTATATGCAAATACACTTATATTTGAGTCATAATCTAACTCTATTGAATCTAGTTTCTCTTGGGTTACATTTTTTCTAAATAGATATTGATCTAAAAATTTTCTAGCATCATTACTTGAGTAATATATTAGCATGGTGATACCTATAACTAGTAGAATAATTCCTATAGATATAGCTACCGTTATTTTCTTTTTATTTATACTTTTATTTTGTTTTTTTTCATCTTTAAAGTTTACTATATCTTTCAAAATATTCCTCCTTTGCTATGTATTATTTATACCAGTTTTTGTTATTTTTTTCAATACTTTTTTAGAAAATGTTAGGTCTAGATGTTACTCCTTATTCTATATTATATAAATAAATTGCACAAGTCCCAATAAACCAAATACAGGATACATCAAATTAACCAAATTAGAAAAACTAAAATTGGATATTAGTATTGCTGAAATACAGATTATCATTGCTAAAATTTTATAAGTTCTTCTACTTTTTGTGCAATTTTCTAGAAATCCATATCCTGCCGATATCATAGTAGAATAAATTGCAAAAATAATTACAATTCCATATATGTATTTAAATATATTTCCGTACATGCCTGCAATATGTACTATCGGGATTTCTATATTACCGATATTTTCAAAATTAAACATAATTAAGAATATTATGATTGACAAAGCCAAAAATATAACTGTTGCCATTATACTTATTCTTTTCTCATTATTTTTTGAGTATTCCTTTAGGCTTATCAAAATTGGGATTAGCAATATACTATTGTAACTTGCATATTCAACACTTTTTATAATCCAGTTACCAGAAAATTCTATTTTGTTTAAATCCAATTTATTTAACGTTTCTAACACATTTGCTTTCATACCTATGATTATTACAATAACTATTAAAATAGGAATAATTATACTATTTATTTTAGCTATACCTTCTATACTTTTCATAAATGTTATATAACATATTAATAAGATTATTATTAAAGTTACTATATTAGGTATATTAAATTCTTGCTTAAAATAAGCCACAAATCCAGCAACCATTATATAAAAAGACATTAATAGAAATATATTAATTATTATATTTATTATATATTTTAATATTGTAATATTATTTTTTCTTTCTAAGAGTTCATTATAGGACTTGATATTATTATTATTTGATATCTTTAATACCTTATATATTACAACTCCTGTTATTAAGCATGATACAATAATTCCTATTATTCCGTTTTCTTTATATATATTAAAAAAACTATATATTTCTTGTCCTGATGCAAAACCTGCACCGATTAGCGTTCCTATAATTACAAACACTGCTTTTATACTTTTTCTCAAAATCAAAACCTCCCCATAAAATTTATGAGAAGGTTTTCTTCTTTATTACTTCTTTCTTCTTCTGAATTGCCATACCACCATACCAATTATCATAATTACTACCGGTATTGTAAATATTATTGCAAGGATATTAGTATTTTGTTCTTGTGTTACTGTGTAAGTTGATTGTTCAGCATCTTTTCTAATTGTAATCATGTTCTCTCTTCCTGTTAAATACGCAATAGAATTTATAGCTAGATCCTCATTATTATAAAAGTCCAATGCATATGAGTAATATTGTGAACTGATTGCTATTTGTAAGTTTGTTATAAATATATTGTTTGAGTATACAATTAATTCTGATGTGGTATTTTCATCAATTGTTTTCTTTAATAATGCCCCCACTGTAGCATTTCCTGCATCTTCATCATCATCAGTTTGAGTTGCTGTCTCTATTGAATAATCTGTTCTATAGAATGAATTTTCTCCAGTAGTTGCTAGAGTTTCTACTGCTACTCCCAATTCTTCTAGTCTCTCGCTATCTGCAATATCTATTCTTCCTGCTGTCATGAAGCATGCATTCATATTCATATTTGTTTCAGATGTTACGCTTGTATAAGGACTTACTGTTACAAGTATTGCAGATGGTGTACCATAAAGCATTCTGTCAGAATCTTGTTCTAGCATAACACCCTCGGATATGCTAATACCATATTCGTCTAATACTTCTTGGAAATTAGGCATTTCTTTTCCCGTGGAGTTTGGATCTGAAAATAATATTATCTTTCCTCCACTTTGAATATAGTCTAATATTGCATCTCTTTCTGCTTCTGTAATATCCTCTGCTAAGGTTGTTATCATTAATACTGAGCAATCATCCGGTACAGAACCCGCTGTTAATAAATCTATGTCTTCGAATTCATAAGCTTCATCCTCTAAATCTACACCGAAATAGTACAAATAATCTGATGAATATTTGTTATGCCCTGTTAAGTTATATATTACTGGCTTTTCATCTGTGGTTACATCTATTATTGCATTTGTTAACACTTCTTCAACAGTATTTTTTAGTTGTCCTGTTGTGTAGTCTGTTGTATATAAGTCATATATAGATAATATTTTTTCTCTTTCTGAACTTTTTACAATTACCCCTGTACTATCTGCCGTTAATCCATATTCATCTGTCAAATCCGGTCTAGAAGTAACATCTTCTACAATTTCTATTTTTATAGCATCATTTATGCCATTATATTTTTTAGAAATATCTTCTACACCATTATATTGTTGACCTACCATTTGATTTATTATATTTTGATTTATTATTATTATTTCTACTTCTTTATCGATATTCTTCGCTATTTGTTTTGACTGTTCTGATAAGCTGTATACTTTATCTTTTGTGAAATCAAAATCTGCCAAATTTGCTTTTTCTACAGCAATATTAATTCCTATGCAGGCTGCAACTATAATTAATATTAATAGTACAGTTAATGATGTTTGCCTTAACCATTTTGCTTTCTTTTCTTTAAATGGTTTTTCTTTTTTAACAACTAAATCTTTTGAATTGTTCTCTTTATTTTGTTCTTCTTTATTAGGTAAATCTTTTATCTCATTTTCTTTCAATTATTTCACCTCTCTCCTACTTTACCGTTTTTCTTCTTTTTATTAAAATAATTGTAATTAATATGCACATTATTGTAATTGATAATAAACATACTGTATCCGATATTGAAATTAATCCATATGGGAATCTTAGGAATTTATCAATTAAGTCTATACTAGAAAAAATAGTACTTATATCTACTAAAAACCATGGTGCTACTAAAA
>CALXVO010000043.1 GCA_944392065.1 uncultured Clostridia bacterium
ATGGTTACTGTTGCTAGAATTATGATGATTATTATAGTTATTACTAGTGTTAGTAAAGTAATTCCTTTTTGATTTTTTGCACAATTAATAAAACTTTCTTTTTTAGAGTACGGCTCTTTCTTTGCAAAGCAGACAGATTCCAACCTTGCATTGGAATTTTCTACTTCTGTTTTATAAATGTATGGTAATCGATTAATCGAATTCCATGTTGAATAAAGAATTACTCTCTCTCTCTACAGCTTCAATGGCTTTGCCGTTTTTTGTGTTTTTCCAACATTTCTATCTATTCCTCCTTAGTTTCAATTTCATTATTAGTTTCCATAATTTATTTGTTATCCGTAATTTATATTATTATACCATTTTTCAATACTTTTTTATTAATTTTTATGCATTAATCTTATTTAATAATTCTTCTACATCTATACCATGCACTTCACAAGCTTCTTCTAATGTTTCTGCTTGTGATGCTGGGCATCCTAAACAATGCATACCTGCTTCCATTAAAATCTCTGCTTTTTCTGGAGAAACCTCTAATAGTTCTCCTATTTTTGTATCTTTATTAAATTTCATTTTTAAAATCCTCCTTTATTATTTGTTTAGATTTTTTATAAAATCTATAAAATTTTAAACTAGTAGATTAACTACAATTATATTAACATCATATCAAAAATTTTATCTATTCTAGTTAATAGTAACTACTTCACAAAAATTTTATCACAAATTTTCAAAAAAGTATAGACAAAACAAAAAATTTGTTGTATATTGGTAGAAATTGGAAAGGCGGTGTTTAAATTTAATAGAATCGATTTATTCTTTATCTTTTTTATTATTCATCTTTTTATTACTCTTTATTCCATTTATTTGTTTTTCAATAATAAATTATTTCATAATACACAGGGTTCTAAATTAAATCTTAAATCTAAATTTTTCACTGATTAATTAAATAGTTTATCATTTCTTTCATTATTTATTTTACAATTAATATTTCATTTGCTAATATTTTATATTATGTCTTCAATTATATCCATAGTTTAGCACATTTAAAGAGGGAGGTGATTTTTATTAAGCGATTTTTATTTATTCTCTTTTTTTCAATTATTTATTGCTATATTGGTTATCAATTATTTTCCGGTATTTTTTATTCAGATTCTGTTATTATTACATATGGTATTCATCCATTTAATATATGCACAAAAAATCCGGATTTATGGAAATATATTAAAATTACTTTTTTTATTACTTATATTTTTTCTTCTTTTATTATTTCTAATTTTTTATATTTTATTATTTCTTTATTTTTTAAAAAATTAATTAATTTAATTACAAAAATATTAAATAAATTAAAATCCACATTTAATTCTTTGCATTTATTTCAATTATTTAATCCGAAAAAATTAATTCATTTTATTTATTATATTTTTTGTAAATTTAAAATAAATAAAAATAATTTACAAAAAAAAATAAAAAATAAAAATACATTTTTTAGTGATGATCGAAATGATGAGAAAAATTCAAATTATTATTTTCAAAATTATGAAAAAAATAATTTTGAAAATGACCAAAACGATTCTTTTAATACTAGTATTAATCATGCAAAAAATAAAAATCAAATTAATTCTATTTATTTTCAAAATAAAAAAATTAATAAATTAATTAAAAAATCGGATAATAAATTAATTAAAAATAATTTATTAAAAAAGGATTTATATTTATTTGTTGGAAATACTTTTGATGAAAAAAAACCTATTTATTTGCCGGAGAAAAGCCTATATCAAAATATTTTAATTACTGGTACGATTGGAACAGGAAAAACAAGTAGTGCTATGTATCCATTTACAAAACAATTAATTGAATATTCGTGTAGGGATTTTATTAACAAAATAGGAATGCTTGTATTAGATGTAAAAGGTAATTATCATTTAAAAGTATCTGAGTTTGCAAAAAACTGTGGTAGAGAAAATGATTTAGTAATAATTAGTTTAGGTGGAAAATATAAATATAATCCATTACATAAACCTAATTTAAAGCCTTCTATTTTAGCAAATCGATTAAAAACAATTTTGCTTTTATTTTCTCCAAATAATTCTGAAAGCTATTGGTTAGATAAATCAGAACAAATATTAACAGAATGTATTAAATTATGCAGACTATATAATAATGGATATGTTACTTTTGAAGAAATACATAAATTAATTTCAGTAAATAATTATTATACAGAAAAAATAGAAATATTAAGAAATAAATTTACGAATAATGAGTTTTCTAATGAAGATATATATAATTTAATTTCTTCACTTAATTTTTTTCAAAAAGAATTTTTATCTTTAGATTCACGCACTCTATCAATTTTAAAGTCCGAAATTACTAGAATTACTAATGTATTTGTTTCAGATTATGAAATATATAAAACTTTCAACCCTAAAGAAGAAGAATTAAATTTTTTTGGGTTTGAAGATTTAATAAATACAGGAAAAATAGTTGTTCTTAATATGAATATTTCTGAATATAAAAATTTATCTAAAATAATTGCTACATATTTAAAACTAGATTTTCAAGCAGAAGTAATGGCAAGACTTGCAAATAATTTTGAATTTTCTACTAGGACGGTTGCTTTTATTTCAGATGAATATCACGAGTATTGCACAGTATCGGATAGTGAATTTTATGCACAAAGTAGGGAGGCCAAATGTATTAATATAGTTGCTTCGCAAAGTTATACTTCTCTTTTAAATTCTTTAAATAATAAATATTCTGTAGAAGTAATTGTTCAAAATTTAGTAAATAAATTTTGGTTTAGAACTGACGATATTTTCACTATTGAGAATGCTCAGAAACAAATTGGTAAAGAGGATAAGGAAAAATTATTAAAAAGTATTTCAGAAAATGCAAAAGAAACAAATTATAGTTATATTACAAACACATTAAATTCTACAGATTCTAGTATTTCAGAGAGTATTAGTAAACAACTTTATTTTGAATTTATATATGATACTAAATTTTTTACACAAGAATTAGAAAACTTTTGTGCTCTTGCTTTTATCTCAGATGGAAATAAAATTATAAAGCCAGAAAAAATTAAATTAAAACCATATTTTGAAAAATAAAATTAGATTTAAATTTATAAAATATATAAATTTATGGTATTGGAGGTATGTTTATGAAAAAACAAAAAATTAAATTTTTAATTATTTATGATTTATTTTTATTATTTATTTTCTTTTTTACTATTTCAAATACACAAAGTTTTGCGGCACTTTTTGATAATACTCCAGAACTAGTATCTGTATTAAATTCTGCTTTTGAAGAAATTGAAGGTTGGTTACTTTCTCTGGCAACTCCTGCCGCTGCAGTGGCTGTGGGTGTTGGAGTTTTTATGAAAAAATTTAGTTTTGGAGATGAAGAAAGAATTAGAATCGCAAAAAAATTAATTAGAGGCTCTCTATTTTCTTATGGATTTATTTTGGCCATTAATTTAATTTTATCTGCAATTAAATCATTAATAAGTTAATTTTTTACTTTTTATTTTTCTTTATAATTCTATTTTTTATTGTATAGGAAAAATCGACTCTTTTCTTGATATTTCAGTACTTTAAACGATTTTTTCGTATACAACAAGGTTAGGCTACCTTGAGCCGTGCGTATTTGCGAAGCAAAACGCTACAAAAGGCGAAGCCACTTTTCTTATAAGGAGGTGTATGTTTGGAAGAAACAGTAGCAAATATTTCTAATATTTCTCAAGTTATTATCGATACAATAAATAATTTATTAAATACTTTATTTTCTTCTGTGGATAACAGTGTATATGAGACTCTTGATGATTTGGCTTTTGTTAATATTACTATTTTTGATACTTCTTTTTTTAAAAATATATTTGGGGATGGTTCCTCTAACGGACTAATAATAATTGCAAATTCTTTATTACTTGCTGTTTGCTTATATTATTCTTTTAAATTATTATATTCTTATTTTACCGGTGCCCAAATAGAAAGACCCTATCAGTTTGTTTTTAAATTATTAATTTTTGGTATTGTTATTAATAGTTCACAACTTATTTGTGAAGGATTAATATATATTAATTCTGTTATATCCGCAGCAATTAGAGATGTTGGAAAAGAAATATTAGGAGAGGAAATATGTTTTTCTACTTTAATACAAAACTTAAATTCTGTTATAACTGTGGACTCTACAAATTTTAATGTTTTTTCATTTGACGGATTATTAAAAAGTCTAATATCTATTAGTTTTATCAATTTGCTTTTTTCATATTCCCTAAGATATATAATGATTCAAGTTCTTATTCTTCTCACTCCTTTTGCTTTTCTTACTTTAATTAATAACTCTACCTCTTGCTTTTTTAAATCCTGGATTAAAATTTTTCTATCATTACTATTTATTCAACCATTTATCTCAATTGTTTTGCTTATAGTATTTGCACTAGATTTTGAAAGTTCCGATATTGCATCAAAAATATTATGCATTGGTTCTATATATGCTTTAATCAGAGCCAATTCATATGTGCAGCATTTTATAGGAGGTATTTCTACAGATATATCTCAAAATTTCACTTCAATTCTAAGAAAAGGAGGCTCTGCATGAAATTTATATTTCCGCAAAATTATAATTTCAATAGTAAGTTTTTAGGATTTATTGATTATTCCACTCTTATATTAAATATTTTATGGGGATTATTTGTATTTGCAATTGTATACTTTATGGTTCCTAATATTACTATTAAAATTGGTTTATTTATTATTTTATTTTTACCTTTTGCTCTGCTTAGTATTATTGGGTTTAATCATGAAAAAATATTGTATATAATGATGTATATGCTTAAATACGCTAAATCTCAAAAAATATATTTATATGGGAAAAAAAATCAATTTTGAGTTACTGTATTTTTTAATTTTTAGATTGTAAATTTATTTATAAAATGATATAATTTTGTTACAATTTCTATTATTTTCAAATTTTTTGGGGAAATTTGGAATAATCCATTAAAAACCCCTATTAGCATGTTCTTAGAGGTTTTTATAAGAAGATTGGACGTTAACGAAATCAAAGATTTCGACGTCCACATGTGCATTTCGCTTCGTGAATATGCACAGCCCAAGGAAACTTAACCTTGTTGTATAGAAAAAATCGTTAGAAATACTGAAATAACAAATAAAAGTCGATTTTTCCTATACAATAAAATATTTATTTGAGTATTTATTTACTCGCATGGGGGGTTTTTTATGAAATTAGAAAATGCAGACCTATCATCATTATTTTCAAATACTTTATTGCCAGATATATTTTTTTCAGAATATTTATCTGAAGCTAGTGGTGATTTCATAAAAGTATATTTGTATATGGTGTTTTTATCTAAATATGATAAAGATATAAAAATTAATGACTTATCCAAAAAATTAGTTCTCCCTTTAAAAACAATTCAAGATGCAGTAAAATACTGGGAGGATAAATGCTTAATTACTAAAAAAAATACTGGATATATTATTAATAATATGCAAGAAATAGAACTTCATAAATTATATAAACCTAAAACAGCTTTATCTGCAGAACAATTACAAAAATCTGCAGAAAACCAAAAAAGAGCAAAAGCAATTGAATTTATTAATAATAAATATTTTTCTGGCTTAATGCCTACTACTTGGTATCCAGAAATTGAGCTATGGTTTAAAAAATACAATTTTGATGAAGAAGTTATGATTGCCTTATTTGGATATTGTTTTGATAAATCTGCCCTTCATAAAAATTATGTTCAAACTGTAGCTGAAGCTTGGAATAAAAACAATATTAAGACATTTAACGATTTAGATATT
The DNA here is from genome assembly GCA_944392065.1 of uncultured Clostridia bacterium. Lineage (GTDB taxonomy): Bacteria > Bacillota > Clostridia > TANB77 > CAG-508 > CALXVA01. Next base: position 5,823 of record CALXVO010000043.1, read on the forward strand.
TATTATGAGAAACAAGAAAAAATAAATGTAATTGCAAAAAATATATGCAAGAAACTAGGTTTTTCTAGGGGACTTACTCAATATGAATATGCATATATAGAAAAATGGGTTATAGATTTTTGTTATGGAATGGATATAATAGAAATTGCATTAAAGAGAACCACCTCTAAAGCTAATCCTACATTTGATTATTTAGATAAATTGCTAACAGATTGGCATGATAGAGGGTTTAAAACAACTAATGATGTGCAAGCATTTTTAGCAGAAATAAAAGAGAAAAATAAAAGTGTAAAAAAATTAGAGAAACAAACTGGTTACGACAAATATGAACAAAGAACTTATGATAATTTGGATAACTTGTATGTAAATGTAAAAAAATAAGAAAGGACTAATAATTTCATGGCAGATGCTATTTTAAAAAATATTTTATCACAATATAATAAAAAAAAGATAAAGGCTGAATTTGAGGCAGAACAAAGGAAACAGGAATTATATAAAAAATATCCTAAGCTTCAATCAATAGATGATAAATTGACATCTTTAGCAATTTCAACAACAAAATCTTTAATTAATAATAATGACAAGAGTTTACTAAATAGTTTAAATGAAAGCATTGATAAATTAAAATCTGAAAAAAATAAAATATTAAAATCTATCAATATTTCTGAGGATTATTTTAAACCTAATTATGATTGTATAATATGTAAAGATTCAGGATATATAACTAATTCGGATTATACTACTTCTATGTGTAGTTGCTTAAAACAAAGATTATATGATGAACAGTATAATAAGGCAAATATATCTAATTTAGATACACAAAATTTTGATAATTTTTCTGATTTATTATATTCAGATATTGTAGATGAAAATAAATATCATACAAATATTTCTCCTAGAGAAAATATTAATTTAATTAAAGATATTTGTTTGAATTTTATTGAAAATTTTGATGATAAAAATCAAAAAAATTTACTATTTACTGGCAATACTGGACTTGGTAAGACTTTTTTATCTAGTTGCATTGCAAATGAAATTATTAAAAAAGGAAAGAATGTACTTTACCAAACTGCACCTGTTATGCTAGATTCAATTATTGATTATAGGTTTGGCAAACTAAATTCAACCAATATTTTAGATAGTATATTAAATGTAGATTTGCTTATTATAGATGATTTAGGAACAGAATGTATGAATAATATGAAATTTACGGAAATTTTTAATATTATAAATACAAGATTATTAAACCAAAATAAAATCACAAAAACTATTATTTCAACAAATTTAAGTTTAAAAAATTTATATTCCAATTATGACGAACGCATAGTTTCAAGGATAGTTGGAAATTATGATATATGTTATTTCTTTGGAGATGATATTAGATTTAAAAAAAGAAATATATAATGCTAATTTAGGGCAATACTTATTTAAAATAAGTATTGCCCTAAATTTAGCTATTTTATCTTTCTTCTTCTTCTTTGTCTTCAGATGAAATTGTTTCAATACTAACTACTTTTCCTTCGTTTGTTCTCATAAGTGTTACCCCTTGAGTTGAACGTCCAAGTACACTAATTTCTGCTACTCTAATCCTTATAATAGTACCAGTATCTGTTATAAGCATTACATCTTCATCATCAGTTGCAATCCTTATTCCTACTAGATTTCCTGTTTTAGGTGTTACTCTATAAGTTATTACTCCTTTTCCACCTCTTGTTTGAACTCTATATTCATCAAGTTCTGTTCTCTTTCCAAAACCATTTTCCGTAATAGCAAGAAGTGTAGCTTTACTTCCTTGAACAATAGATTCCATTCCAATTACATAATCGCTATCATCTAGTCTAATACCAATTACTCCTTGTGACACTCTTCCCATAGGCCTTACATCTTTTTCATCAAATGTAATACACATACCTTTATTGGTTACTAATACTACATTATCTTCCCCATCTGTAAGTCTTACATCTATAAGCTCATCTTCTTCCTTTAATGTAATTCCAATTAGTCCACTCTTTCTTACAGACATATATTCATTAAGTGATGTTTTCTTAATAATACCATTCTTTGTAGCCATTAATAGGTATTTTCCTTCCGCAAAATTTGCAATTGGTATAACTGCAGAGATTTTTTCTCCACCATCTAACATTAAAAGATTTACTATTGCTGTACCTTTAGCAGTTCTTCCTGCTTCTGGAATTTCATATCCTCTTAAACGATACACTTTTCCTTTATTACTAAAGAATAATATAGTATCATGGGTTGAACATGTAAATATTTGTTTTACAAAGTCTTCTTCCCTAGTAGCAATTCCTGTTATTCCTTTTCCTCCTCTTTTTTGGCTTTTATATGTATCTATAGGCATTCTTTTTACATATCCAAAATGAGTTAAAGCAACAACACATTGTTCTTCTTTTATTAAATCTTCCACATCAAATTCGCCTTCTGCTGCAACTATTTTTGTTTTTCTTTCATCACCGTATTTATCTTTTATTTCCAATAATTCTTCTTTTATAATATCATATACAAGTTTATCACTAGCAAGTATTGCTCTTAAATGTTCAATTAATTTCATTAATTCAGCATATTCTTCTTCTATTTTTTCACGTTGCAAGCCTGATAATGTTTTTAATCTCATATCTAGTATTGCTTGTGCTTGTATATCAGAAAGTCCAAATCTTTCCATTAATTTTAATTACTTCATCTATATTATCTAATGCTATTTTTAATCCTTCTAATATATGAGCTCTAGCTAGTGCCTTGTCTAAATCGAATTGTGTTCTACGAAGTATAACTGTTTTTCTATGATCTATATAATATTCTAAGCACTGTCTTAATGTTAGAATTTTAGGCTCTCCATCAACTAATGCTAACATAATTACACCAAATGTATCCTGCATTTGTGTATATTTAAATAATTGATTTAGTATTACTTGTGCATTTACATCTCTTTTAAGTTCAACAACAACTCTAACTTTTTCTTCTCTGTCTGATTCATCTCTTACTTCTGAAATTCCTTCTATTCTCTTTTCTTTTACAAGGTTTGCAATATTTTCAATAAGTCTAGCTTTATTTACCTGGTATGGTAGAGATTTTACAACAATTCTTTGTTTGTTTCCACTCATTTCTTCTATTTCTGCTTCAGCTCTCATTGTTATTTTACCCTTACCTGTAGTATATGCTTCTTTTATTCCTTCTCTACCAAGTATTAGTCCTTCCGTAGGAAAATCAGGTCCTTTTATAATCCCCATCAGCTGTTCATCTGTAACATTATCATCATCAATTATTTTTATAATACCATTTATAACTTCTGTTAGATTATGAGGAGGTATGTTTGTTGCCATACCTACTGCGATACCTGATGAACCATTTATTAAAAGTGTTGGTATTTTTGCTGGTAAAACTGTTGGCTCTTGTAATCTATCATCATAGTTTGGCATAAAATCAACAGTGTTTTTTTCTATATCCGTAAGCATTGTTTCTGCTATTTTTGACATTCTTGCTTCCGTATACCTCATTGCTGCTGGTGCATCACCGTCTACTGAACCGAAATTACCATGACCATCAATTAATGGATATCTCATAGAGAAATCTTGAGCCATTCTAACCATTGCATCATATACTGATGCATCTCCATGTGGATGGTATCTTCCTAGAACAGATCCTACTGTATTAGCACTTTTTCTGTAAGGCTTGTCCGATGTTATACCATCTTCATACATAGCATACAAAATTCTTCTATGTACTGGTTTTAAACCATCTCTTACATCAGGAAGCGCACGTGAAACAATTACACTCATAGCATAATCAATATACGATGTTT
>CALXVO010000044.1 GCA_944392065.1 uncultured Clostridia bacterium
GTTCTTACAATATATTTAACATCAATTTCTATATGAGAACTTGTTCCAATTCCCAATAAGCTTATATTTCTAATGTTGTTAACTCTATCTAATCCTAAAAATAAAAAATGCTCTTGTATAGCATCTTTTATTTCTTGTACTTCTTCTAGATTAAAAACATCTTCAGGTTTATTTACTTTTCTTTCATTTATTCCACATTCTTTTTTCTGTATATCTATTAGCAACTTTCCCTCCAAAAAAAGAATAGCCCAAATGCTATTCTTTCACCTTTTAACTTTTATTCTACATCTATAAAATTTCAAATTTCTTCTTCGTCTTCTTTAATTGAACTTTTATTTTTTTCAAACTGCTTTATAAATTTTTCTATCTTACTGACACTTCCATCAGAAATCATTGCACCTTTATTAAACCAATCTATTATAGTCCTTCTGCTTATACCAATTCTTCTACTTAATTCACTATTACTAATATTATTCTTTATAAGATATTCCTTCAATTCAACATTGTATGAAAAGTCTTTACGATTTCTCATATTCTCTGATTCCTCTAAATTTATCTTTAATTCGCTCTTACTTATCTTTAAAAAATTGGCTATTTTTTCTATTGTATCAATGTCAGTTAACTTACGGATTCTTTTTTCTATTTTATAATACTCCTTACCAGACACTCCTAATACTTGTCCAACTTCTTCCTGTGTATATCCGTTTATTTTCCTATAATATATAAACTGATCAATGTAATCTTTAAAATTAGAATTTAGGTTGTCTGAAAAATAGTTTTTTAACTCTAGTTTTAATGGTTCTTTTAAAATTCCCCTGTTTTTAATATCTGTGAACATTTTGGTGAGATTCTCTGTATCAATATTTTCAATACCTTGCAGTAACCTCACACCGTTTACATCGCTATTTTTTGAGTTCGACATCAGCATACTGTCGCAACTGCCTTCATTCCATTATCCCCTTCCCCACCAGCTTCACATTGTATTAATCTTGCGATTAATTCTCTATCGGAATAAGCCATGAAACCACCTCATATTACTATATGAAATATTCTCAAAATGGTTAAAACTTTTTAAAAATAATATTAAACCTGTCCCCTTTTAGGAAAAATCAGAAAAAAAAGCCTGTCCCCAATTAGCATAACTACTAGATTTTTATTTTGTAATACGGTATAATATATCCATCTTATGCGAGTATGCTGGAACTGGCAGACAGGCACGTTTGAGGGGCGTGTGCTTTAAAAGCGTATGGGTTCAAGTCCCATTACTCGCACCAATAAATGGAGAGAATAATGAAATTAATTTATCAAATAAAAGAGAATGACAATTATTTAACAATAAAAGAATTATTAAGAGCATATTTTGCTATTTCCGATAGACTATTACTTAAATTAAAGAAAAATAATAAAGTATTCCTAAATGGCAGTATTTCTAATATCAATTCTCCCCTATTTTTCGGAGACTTAGTAGAAGTATTGCTTAATTTTGAAGAAGATAACTCTAATATTCTACCCACAAAAATGGAATTAGAAATTCTTTATGAAGATGAGGTTTATTTGGTTATTAATAAGCCAGCTGGTATTCCTGTCCATCCTTCTATGGATCATTTTACAGATAGTTTGTCAAACGGTGTAAGATATTATTTCGATTCTATTGGTCTAAAAAAGAAAATTAGGCCAGTAAATAGATTAGATAAAAATACTTCGGGTATTGTAATATTTGCTAAGAATGAATATATTCAAGAATGCTTTATCAGACAAATGAAAAGTCATCAATTTTATAAAGAATATATTGCTATATGTAATGGTAAGCTTAAAGAAACGAAAGGTACCATAGATGCTCCAATTGGCAGGAAGGAAAATAGTATTATTGAAAGATGTGTTAACGAATTTGGAGATAATGCGATAACAGAATATGAAGTAATCGCTTATAAAGAAAAAGAAGATTATACTGTTCTTAAATGCATTTTAAAAACTGGTCGTACCCATCAAATAAGAGTACATTTAAGTTATATTGGTCATCCTATCTTAGGGGATACTTTATATGGAAGTGCTTCTGAATTTATTAATAGACAAGCTCTTCATTCTTATAGGACAAGTTTTATTCATCCAATAGATAAAACTCTAGTGAACTATACGGCACCTATTCCCCATGATATGGAATTGTTAATTTAGAATCTAAAAATAAAAGATGGAGTTGACCCCCATCTTTTATTTTGGTTACTCGAAATCTACGATTTCGTTAGTAGCCCATTTTATTGTATATCTTCTGCTTAATAGTAAGCACGATTGTACTAATTACTGCAAATACAACAAATATTCCGAATTCTCTTGTATTGATAGTAGTTAATTGTAACAAGTTTCTAAATAAATATACTGCTACAAAAAATCCTACAAAAGTTGTACTGAACAAGAAAGCACGTAATTTATTAAATGGCAAACATACTTCTAGAACGGCTAATATACTTACAAAACCTATTAATAGGTACATAATAGTAACTAATTGTCCTTGTGCAATGTTTAATACTGGTGCTAAGAAAGTTAAAAACATAATATTAAGCATAATTACAATGGCAAATGGTGCCGCGTTTCGCAGTACGGTATGTAAAAATACGCCTCTAATAGGTTTGCTATTTGGTTCAAATGAGATAAAGAAGGATGTATATGCTTCAATTACTAAATCTATTAATGTAATTTGTATTGGTATAAATGGGAATGCAGAATTTGTTAAAATACAAAATACAGTTAATAAAATAGAGTATATTGTTTTAATAAAGAATATTCTTGCAACACTGGTAAGGTTATTTACAACTCTTCTTCCTTCCATTAAGACATCTTTTAGTACACTAAAGTCTTGATTTAAAAGTACTATTTGAGAAACTTGTTTTGCTGCGTCATTTGCCTCTGGTAAAGTAATACTTAAATCAGCTTCTCTTAATGCAATAACATCGTTTACTCCATCTCCTGTCATAGCTACATTATGTCCTTTTGCTTGAAGTGCTTTTACAATAATGCTTTTTTGATGTGGTAAAACTCTTGCAAAAATACTATATTTATCAACAATGTCGACAATTTCAGCATCTGAGTTTAATGTAGATAAATCAATATATGATTCATAATCCTCTAACCCTGCTCTTTTAGCAATGGTAGATACAGTTATAGGATTATCTCCAGATATAATTTTAATATCTACTTGTTGCGTTTTAAAATATCCAAGCATCTCTTTTGCATTTTTTCTAAGTGGATCAGCTAATATAATGGATGCTATCATTGTTAAATTTGGTAATTCTTCTACTTCTGGATTTAATTTTTCTTTGGTATATCCAATACATAATGCTCTTTTACCATCTTCTTGCGCTTTTAGAACACTTTCTGGTAATTCTATTCCTGCTTTTAAAACTAATCGTTCTGGTGCTCCTACTACAATAGTTCCTACATCTTTTAATGTTACACTACTCCATTTTCGTTCCGATGAGAAAGAAATATCACTTATTTTTTCATATTTTCCTTCTCCTTTAAAATAATTTTTTAAGGCTAAAAATGTACTATTGCTATCATCTGTTAATTTTACGTAAGAATTCATTATATTCTCAAAAGTGTCTGGTAAAACATTTTCATTATATTTTTCAATATCTATTACTTTCATTTTTCCTTCTGTAATAGTTCCTGTTTTATCCAAACATAAAGTATCCACATGTGCTAATGTTTCTACGCTATATAAATCTTGTACTAATACTTCTTTTTTAGCAAGTTTTATTACTCCTGATTCTAATGCGATACTGGTAAGTAGTACAAATCCTTTTGGTAGCATTCCTAACAATGCTGCTGCTGTTGCAATAACAGATTGTTGTAAAGTATTTTCTCTAAATACAAATGCTTGTACAAATAGAATAACACCTGCTGGGATGATAACAAAACTTGTAAAATTCGTAACTTTTTTCATAGAATTTAAAAGTTCTGAATTAACCTTTTTATGTTTTTTGGTTGCATTTATAATTTGGTTTGCGAAATTGTCGTCTCCTACTTTTTCTATTTTGGCATAGCATTTTCCACTTACTACATAACTTCCTGATAAAAGTTTTGCATCTTTTTCTTTTAATATCGTGTCTGATTCTCCAGTAAGTAAAGACTCATTTACTTCTATTTCTCCTTCTAATACATAAGCATCGGATGGAATTTGGTCGCCTTGTTGTAACAGAATAACATCATCTAATACAATTTCATTAATATTTATTTCTTCTTGTTTTCCATCTCTTATTACTTTTGCTTTTGCAACGGTTAAAATAGATAGTTTTTTAACTAAATTCTTACCATGAATTTCCTGTATTATTCCAATAAGAACGTTAATTATAATTATTAGAATAAAAACCATATTGGTATATGCATGTACACAGGCCAATGCTATTGCTATAATTAAGTTAAATAAATTAAATAAAGTGCAAACATTGTCTCTTACAATTTGCCAATTTGATTTTAAATTATTGGTATTAGAATTGTTTATCTTCCCTTCCTCTATTCTCTTTTTTACTTCTTCATTTGTTAATCCTTTTATATTTTCCATTATTCAAATTTCCTTTCTAAAACTCTGATTATTATCGTTTAAATATAAAGTTAAATCATTAAGATATAATAATTTATAAGCTAATATTTAAAACAACATATTATTGTGTATGCACAGCTCCATATTGCAAATTTCATACATTTTTAAGCTTTGTATATTATATAATTAACATCATTCTTTGACAAGCATTTATTAAAAAATATTACAAATTTTATAATTTTACTAGACTTTTTTTTGTTTTTTGTGTATGATTATATAGAACTTATGAGAAAGGAATGATATTTTAATGTTAAAAATTTCAAAAAAAATTAGAATTTTATTTGTTTTATTAATATTCTTTTTATTTGTTAATACTATAGTTTTAGCAACTGATATAAATATGAATTTGCCAACTGACGATAACTATGTTACATACGAAAATGGTACTTATACAAACAATATTGATGATAATACAGGCAACAATGTTGGAAACACTAATACCAATAACAATTCTATTACTGATGCCAGTCAAGTGAGAGATGATGTTGGTGGAACAACTACTCCATCAAATGTTAGCAGTATAGCACAAGAGAATATGAGTTTTTCAAATATATTAAATATATTATTAATAACAGTTGGCGTTGTTTTAATCTTACTTGCAATTGCTATTTTAATTCGATTAAAATCTTAAATTTAATTAAATAATATATAATTTATAAATTTTCAAAAATATCACAATTTATTTGTGATATTTTTTTGTATATTTTATTTTAAAAAAGCAATAATATAAATAGAGAATTTCTTTTAAATGCTCAAAATTTTAATAGTACAGAAATCTAATGTCTAATGTACTATCAAAAAATCTAAGAATTCTTATAAGGAGGTCTAGAATGAAAAAAAGATTTTTATTAACTTTAGTTGTAACTATTCTTTTTACATCTATTGCTATTTCTTCTTTTGCTATGGATAATGTAGTTAATGGAATTAGAAATGCTGTTGGTGGAGCAGAAAATACAATAGAAAACATTGGAAGTGATGTTGCAGGTGGAATTAGAAATGGTTTTAATACTTTACAAAATGGAGCAGAAAATGTTTCTGATGATGTTAGGAATGGTATGCATGATGCTGAAAATACAACCGGAAATGCAGTTATGGGAACAGTAAATAACAACAATAATAATGGATACACAGCTACTAGAACATCTACTGATGAAATGAAAATAGCTGGCATGACAACTAATACATGGTCTTGGATTATAATGGGTATTACAGCTGCTGCTATCGTTATTCTTGTATGGTCATATATAAAGCAAAAAAATAAAAATGATATATATATTGACTCTGACGAATTATAATTTTAAAGAGATATCCTAGTTGAAATCCGTTCCAATTTGTTGGCAGATATATTTTATGTTCTCCACATTATTTAATTAAAATATATCTGCCACGTGGAACGTTACTAGATAATGGTTTTACAGAAATTTCAGCCTTAAACCTAGGTGATATGTATATTACCTAGGTTTTTTTATTGAATATATTTTAAAACCATTATCCTATAGCCATGGAACCTACATGTTTTTTTATAACTCTTGTTCTTGATATAAAAAAATGATATAATAGCTATATGGTTATAGTTAATCCATTAAAATCTAAAATCTTATTTTAAGAGGATACATATATGAAAAAGAAAATAGTTGCTAACAATCCAACAGCAAGACATAATTATACAATAGAAAATACATATGAAGCCGGGATTGTATTGACTGGCACAGAAATAAAATCAATACGTAATGGTAAAGTAAATTTAAAAGATAGTTATGCAAATATAAAGAACGGAGAAGTTTTTATTTATGGAATGCATATAAGCCCATATGAACATGGTAACATATATAACAAAGATCCTTTGCGTACAAGAAAACTACTTTTAAATAAAAGAGAAATTAATAAACTAACAGGATTAATAAAACAAAAAGGATTAACCCTTATTCCTATCTCACTTTATTTTAATGGCAACTTTTTAAAAATAGAACTTGGAGTTGGTAAAGGCAAAAAATTATATGATAAAAGACAAGATATTGCAAAAAAAGATGCTGAAATTAGAATAAAAAAGCAAATGAGTTTAAAAAATAATTGATTTTTTGATAAATTAGGGACAGACCCCATTTTCCCAAAAATGAGAAAATAGGGTCTGTCCCTAATTTATTAGTTTAAGCCTTATTGCTTGAGCAAAATACATCTCTTATTTTATGTTCTACTGTTTCTTTTATTAAATCTCTTGCAGGTAGCAAATATGCTCTTGGGTCAAATTTCGATGGTTCCTCTGCAAATACTTTTCTTATTGCTGCTGTCATAGCTAAACGTAAATCTGTGTCTACATTTATTTTTGATACCCCAGATATACTTGCCTCATGTAGCATTTCATCTGGAACACCTTTTGCACCTGGTATATCTCCTCCATATTTGTTACATTGTTCTACTAATTCAGAGATAACTGTAGAAGCTCCATGAAGTACAATTGGTGTGTTTGGGATTTTTTCTTTTACTTGTTTTAGAATATCAAATCTTAATTTAGCCTCACCTTTAAATTTATATGCACCATGGCTTGTTCCTATAGCTATTGCTAAAGAGTCACATCCTGTTTTTTCTACAAATTCCTTTGCTTGGTCTGGGTCTGTATACATTGCATCTTTTGCTTCAACGTTAACATCATCTTCTATCCCAGCCAATTTTCCAAGCTCAGCCTCTACAACTACTCCTTTAGAATGAGCATATTCTACAACTTTTTTTGTTAGTTCAACATTTTCCTCAAAATCATATTTAGAACCATCTATCATAACAGATGAAAATCCATGGTCAATACACATTTTACAAGTTTCAAAATCTGGTCCGTGGTCAAGATGTAAAGCGACTGGAATATCATATTCATCTAAAGCAGCCTCTACCATCTTTTTTAAATATCCTATTCTTGCATACTTTATAGCACTAGCAGAAGCTTGTAAAATAACAGGCGAATTTTGCGCAGCTGCTGCATCCACAATTCCTTGTATAATTTCCATATTATTTACATTGAATGCTCCTATCGCAAATTTTTCTTTCATTGATTTTTCAAACATATCTCTGGTTGTTACTAATGGCATAAAAAATTCCTCCTTTATATATACCTTAAAAATATACAGTAATTATATATTACTTTTATTTTTTTAGCAAGTAGTTAAATTCTTAATTTTTTATACATGTATTTTTTACATTATTGCATAGTTTGCGCATAAAAGTACCCCCACTCTCTATTGGAAAATGGGGGATTTTTGAGATAGAGTTTAGCTATAAGACGTAGAAAGCGACCTTACAAGTCCGTAAGGACAGATTCTATACAAATAGTCTCTACCAAGAATTGCAACGTTCTTTGGGTTTAACTCATCTGCAATTCTTGCAGAAAGCATTCGCTTCGATTCAAGCCTTCCATGGTTTACCAGTACCAGTTTCAAGTTGTTAAACTGCCTTAGGAATTCTAGCATTTCATCTGCTTTTGCATGTGCGGACATTTCGTTGGTATACTCCACGTCCGCATATTTCCTCTTTACCAGTCCTCCTGAAGTTACAATTTCTCCCTTTGGCGTGTCTTTTAGTTCACGCCCAAGAGTTCCTTCTGCCGTATAACCAGTAAACTGGATTAAACAGCCTTCTCTACTTATATAGGAAGGAATATAAACCTGTGCAGGTCCATACGTTCCCATACCGGAGGTTGTAACAATGATTTTGCAGCCATTGTCGTTAAGAATACTCGGTCTAGATTCCTTATCCACATATCTTAAATTCTCTGGCAAGAAATCTAGCATTTCCTCTCTGATATCTAGATCTGCCTTGCAATACAATTCGGTATATCTCAGTGCAAGTTTGCCATCTAGATAAATTGGTATGTCTCTACCAATTTTTTCTTCCTTTTGCATGCACTTAAGCATATGCAAAATTTCTTGGCACCTTCCAAGAGAAAATACCATGCACAAAGCAGTCTTCCCTCTTTCAATACAAGAAGAAATGTTATCTTGTATCACCGGCTTAATTTCCGTGGAGTCCATATGCCCATAAGTGGACTCCTGAACTACGGTCAAGGGTAAATTCAACACCCATTCCGGAAGATTAGGAACATCAAAAAAGATGTTCTTATTATTGTAATCTCCAGTAAAAAGAATATTGATATCCTCATACCCCGGATAGCTAATCTGCACTAGTATCAATGCAGCGCCAATCAAGTGTCCATTTTTAAAGAAAGTAGCTTTAATGTTTCTACTAACATAAATCGGCTGTTCATATTCACAGCCAACTACCTTCCTCAAAGTAGCTTCTACGTTTTCCTCATTATAGAGGGGTTGCACATGATTTCTTTTGGCGGTATCTTTTAATACCTTAAAAGAATCATGCAGTGCCAATGGTAAAAAGATTTCGGTTTGTTTTGAAGTATATATCTTACTTCCATATCTGTTTTTTCTGTTTTTGTCAAGTAACGGCAACCGCCCGACGTGGTCTACATGATTGTGCGTAACCAGCACAAAATCAATGTTATCACTATCAAACGGGAAGGAACGGTTGTACTCTTGGTAGCCCCGCTCTTGAAACAGACCGCAGTCTACCACGAACCTGGCACTTTCGCCATTAGGATACTTGACAATCACAAGAATGCAAGAACCTGTCACTTCTGGCTGCAATGCCATTATGTCGGCATAAAACCGTTCTTTCGATCCCATAGAATCACTCCTTACAATAAAATTATTTATTAGTCTCCATACTATAAGCATGACTATATTATACAGTAAAATTCACTTAATGGCAAGCCAATTTTAACTTTTATTGTTATTTCGATAACTACTGCACATAGATTCATCAGATTGTTTTGTATTGCACCCAATAATTGGAGTGACAATAATTTGTTCTAATTTGCATTCCTGACATCCTTCATCATTATATTTACAGCTTGTAACTGTACAATTTATTTTTTGATTTTTTTCCATAAAAAATAGCCTCCTTAAAAAAAATATATATATTTAGTATGGCCATATTTTTTTCTT
>CALXVO010000045.1 GCA_944392065.1 uncultured Clostridia bacterium
AAAAATATTTTTTATGGAATTTCTAAAAATAAAAATGGAAAAAATATTTCAGATTATGAAAAATATAAACCATGGGGAAAAGAAGATTATTCTGGTAAACTAAAATATGAATTAGATAATGGAGATGAATTTGAAATTTTTAGAGACTTCAATAAGAAAAATCCAAAGATATTTAATAAAGAATTAGAGGATGTTTCTAAAGAGTTCAATATTGTCAAAAAGGATGGAGTTCAATTTTTCTATGATCAAACTAATGTGGATGAAACCATGTTTACTTCCACAGTTGTGGCTATGCAAGAAGAAGTAAAACTTAATAAGCAAGATCAAAGTGTATTGGTACAAAAACTTGCAAACCTTGCGGGAACAGGGGATGACAGTTTATCATACAAGAAGGTCATAGACAAGTTAAATAAAATGCAAATAGAAGAAGTAGGAAGTGATCGATCACAAGGAAGACCAATCAATATAATCAAAGAGAGAATGAAAAATATTGAGTTTGTCTTAAAGGAGTTGCGCCAATATCAAAAAGACAAACAAACAAGCGGAAATGCAATGAAAGATAAATTGGAAAAAATTAGTGGATTAGAGCAAGAGGTTGAATTATTAAAACGAATAAGCATAATTATATTACGTAAACAAAATGAAGAAGAAAAAATAAATATAAAAAATATGTATAAAAATGAAAAAAATAAAAAAATTGAAGAATTAAATGTACAAAAAAATAATTTAATTAAAAAAATAAATAAAAATAAATGTGCAGAAAATAATTTTATTAATAATAAATTAAAAAATAATTTAGAAGAAAATATAAAAAATAATTTTAATTCTAAAAAAATAAAAAATAAATTAAATAAAAAAATAAATTTAAAAAAATATATATTAATTTTATTTTTTATTTTAATAATAAATATTATATTATATATTTTTAATATTAAATATATAAAAAATAATTTAATAAATATTTTTAATTTTTTAATAATTCCAATTTATTTAATTTCAATTTTTATTTTAGAAAAAAATAAAAATAAAAAAATAAAAAATAAAATAAATATAGAAAATAAAAAAATAGAAGAAGAAATGAATTTACAAAATGAAAAAATAAATTATGAAATTAATTTATTAGATAAACAAATAGAGTTATTGCAAGAAGAAAAAAATAAGCAAGAAAAAGAAATAGAAAATGAAAGAATAGAATTAGACAATGTAATAGAATTAGAATTGGAAAATATTAAGCAGGAATTTATAAATAAATTAGATGTGAATAAATATTTAGATGAATTGGAAAATAGTAATATAAATTTTCTAATAAATAAAAAGCAAGAAGAATTAAATAAAAATAAATTAGATTTGCAAAGCATAAAAATACAAGAAGAAAATATATCTAACAAATTAGAAGATATGGTTAATTTAAAAGAAGAATATGATGAACTTGAAGAAAAACTTCAAGAATTAGAGAGAAGAAATAATGCAATTAATTTAACTAAAGAAATATTAACCAAAGCTTATATAAATATGAAAAATGATATAACTCCTAAATTTACTAAAAACTTATCTTATAATATCTCACAAATATCTAAGGGTAAATATACTAAAGTTGGAATAAATGATGAAAAAGGATTAATTATAGAAAATGAATATGGAGAATATATACCTGCAGATTTACTAAGCATAGGTACAATTGACCAATTATATTTATCATTAAGATTATCGATGATAGAGGATTTGTCAAGTGAAAAGATGCCAATTATGTTAGATGAGGCTTTTGCTTATTATGATGATGCAAGATTGGAAAACATCTTGAATTTCTTGAATGATAATATGAAAGAACATCAAATAATTATCTTTACTTGTACAAAAAGAGAAAAGGAAATATTAGACAAGTTGAATATAGAATATAATTTAGTTGAACTATAGGTTATATTAAAATAGTAGTTGAATTATAGCCTGAAATAATGTATAATACTAATGGTAAAATAAAAAACCTCTATACTTCTGTGAAAAAGAGGTTTTTTTGATTAAAATTACTATATTAAAGTATTTTAATGTTATTAATATTCTTAAAAAATGAAAGGAATGATAACTTTTATGTTTCAAAAATTAGATGCAGTAGAAAGAAGATTTGAAGAATTAACTACAAAAATTAGTGATCCAGCGATTATAGCAAACCAAAATGACTGGAGAGAATTTATGAAAGAACACGCTGAATTGCAACCAATTGTAGAAAAATATAGAGAATATAAGAAAACTCAAAAAGAATATGAAGATGCGAAAGAGATGCTTGAAGATGCTACTACAGATAAAGAATTAAAGGAATTAGCAGAAATAGAAATGCTTGAGGCAAAAGAGAAGCTTCCTCAAATAGAGGAGGAGATAAAAATACTCTTAATTCCCAAAGATAAAGACGATGATAAAAACGTAATATGCGAAATAAGAGCAGGTGCCGGAGGAGAAGAAGCAGCTTTATTTGCTGGAACACTATTTAGAATGTATTCAATGTATGCAGAACGCAAACATTGGAAATTAGAGATATTAAATGAAAATGAAACAGGTCTTGGAGGATATAAAGAGATATCTTTTATGATCACCGGAAAGGGAGCATATAGTAGATTAAAATTTGAAAGTGGTGTTCATAGAGTACAGAGGGTACCGGATACAGAAGCAAGTGGAAGAATTCATACATCGACTGCTACGGTTGCAGTACTTCCAGTTGTTGAAGATGTGGAAATAGAAATAAATCCATCAGACATAAAAATGGAAGTATTCCGTTCATCAGGTGCTGGTGGACAACATATTAACAAAACATCATCAGCAGTAAGACTTATACACGAGCCAACTGGAATAGTTGTAGAATGTCAAACAGAGCGTTCTCAATTTCAAAATAAAGATAATGCTATGAGAATGCTTAAAACAAAATTATATGATATAGAAAAGCAAAAACAAGACAATGCAGTTGCAAATGCTAGAAAATCACAGGTTGGAAGTGGAGATAGAAGTGAAAAAATAAGAACATATAATTACCCACAAGGACGTATTACAGACCATAGAATAGGACTTTCTATTTATCAAATGGAAGATTTCTTAAATGGAAATCTAGACGAAATGATAGATAATTTAATTGCAGCTGATAGGGCAGAAAGGCTAAAAGGCGATGAAGAATAACACGAAATGGGCGTATTTCTGAAATATTATTCTAACATAAAACAGGCAAAAAAGCAACAAATTCAAACTTTTTGCTTGAATATACTATTTTCAAAAATTCACACAAAAAGTTTTGCATTTATTGTAAATTTGTGATAAAATAGGCACAAAGGCATGGCCATATATTATTTTATGAGGAGGTATTTTAATTTTTTTAACCATCAAGAAAGGAGTTGCCCCATGATGAAGCTCAGTGATGAGAATCGAGATCTTGTAGTGAACAATCAAAAATTAGTTTATCTCGTAATCCAACGGAATTTGGGGATAGCCCCAAATTCTCCGAACTACGAAGATATTGTCTCGATAGGGACAATAGGATTAGCGAAAGCCGTTGTAACTTATGATCCATCAAAAGGCATAACTTTTTCAAGTTATGCCACGAAGTGCATAAGAAATGAAATTTTTATGTACTTTCGAAGAGAAAGAAAATATGAAGAAGCCATTTCTCTAGACCAACCCATCGAAGAGGATGATTGGGGGAAAAGTTTTACCTTGGGCGATAAAATTTCTACCCCAGACTTTGTTGAAGAAATAATCAACAAAGAAGTTTTCTCGCAGATAGTTAGTATTATTATTAACTATCTAGCAGGAAAAACAAGGCTAGCCATCCTTTATTGGTTGGGAAAAATGCCACGGACAGATATTGCAATGATACTGAAAATTTCCCCCAATAATGTCTCAAAAACTGTAACAAAGGGGATTAAAAAAATTCAAGAAGTTATGAATCGGCAAAAGCAAGTACCGTATAAGGAATTATTTTCATTTTCTACGTCTATAATAGGAGATGAATACAGAATTTCTTTTTCACCCAAAATTAGCGAGTTCAACAAGATTTTTGCAACTGTTTTGCAAAACCTAACACCTACAGAGGAGTTACCTAATTTTAGAATATGCAGCGGAGAAAAGATTTTACTTCATGTGCATGCAGACCATGAGGCATTTTCTTTCATTGCTGATATCATTCGGAAAACTGATGATATAGTTAAAAGAGGTAGTGGTAGTGAAAAAGTAAGAAATTATATATTAAGTGTAGATTCTTTTACCATCAGGGAGTTAAAGAGGCTTTTTCCTGAGATACCTGATAAAACCATTCGTATCGTTGTGTTTCAAGCCACGCGAAAGGGCCTTATAATTGGAGAGGGCAAGGGAAAATATCGCGTTGTAAATCCTGTTTAATAAAGTTTAAAATGCCAAACATAAAGGCATTGCTATTAGATTTAGTAGCAATGTCCTTATTTTATTGTATAGGAAAAATCGATATTTCCTTTGACATTTCAGTATCTCTGGCGATTTTTGCTATACAACAAGGTTAATTTACCTTGGGCTGTGCATATTCGCGAAGCGAAATGCTACAAAAGGCGAAGCCACTTTTCTTAGGTGGTGAAAAATTGGAAAATATAAGTATAAAAGAAATAATGAGGAGTAAAGAAGAAAAGTGAATACTTACTGGAACAATAACAGGCATAGAGGACGAATATTATAAGCTAAAAGGGAAATACATTCCTTGTGCTATTGTATGGTACGGAGATGTAAAAGTTCTTACAAAAATCCAACATATATTACTTTTCTAACACAAGACAATTTGCTTTACAATATAATTGTTACAGATAAAAGGACCGAAAAAGGCGTACTAAAACTACTCCGAATAAACTCTCCTATGATACCAGAAGCAGATAGACTTATTCTATTATTCCAGGATGAAATATGTTTCAATGAAGTTGAATGTAATGTACCATTTGTTTATTGTATATATCCAGAATTAAAAATAGTGCAGAAAAAGAAGCTAGATAGTTGATTTATCAACACTTTTGTGATATATACAATGTTAATTTTGTAATATCGCTCAAAATTATATTTTAGAAGTGTAATAAACATGATGTTTTTCCACTTTTTTCTACTTTTATTGTAAATAAGGGATAATTATGCTATCTTTATATATAGATATTATTCTTTAATATCTGTCAATATTTTGAAACAGATGTAATGTTTTAAAATATTGACAATCATAATGGGACTTTATTCTAACTAAAGGAGGAAAACAACATGACAAAGGTAAAAAATCGGAAGGTTATATCTGCGTTTTTAGCCATTTGTATGCTTTTTACAATGGCTATGTCGTTTCCAACATCGGCTTCTGCTGCAGAAGTTTCTTCTGATACTCCTGCAGTTACTCAAGAGAGTAACGAAAGCATTGTTCCTTATGCTAGGGGCGATGTTATCGCAGAAAAGTCTGGTGTACTGAGAGCAGGAGAAGAAGTCAGACTGGACTTCAAAATCAACAACATTTTCGGTAAGGATGTGGCTATTGTCGTAGGAGCCAGAGGCATGAACGGAGGCTCTGGCGAGGTTACCTATATCTTTAGCGCTTACACCGATACGGTTACATTTGGCGATACTAGGGTAATGGAAACTCTAAATTTGGATTATGGTAATTATTCTGTCATTCTTAGATTTCCTTCATCCGATTGTATCTATTCAATTGTTGTCTTTGAAGACTAAATGATTCAACAGTCCCATTATGATGAGAAAGGAAGAAGCTATTAGCTTCTTCCTTTTGATATGTTTGAAAAAATATATGTTAGTTAATTGAACCAAATAAATTTAGTGGCCAAAATCTAATCCATACTATACCTTCAATCTTTTCTAATGGAATGCAACCAAATTCTCTACAATCTGTTGAACCATCTCTATTATCACCCATTGCAAACACACAATTTTCAGGAACAATAAAATCTGTTAATAGTCCATTTGAATGAGTTGTAACACCATCTTGTAGATATGATTCTTCTAATTTCTCACCATTTATGTATACTTGACCATCTATTATTTGTACGTGCTCACCTGGCAGAGCAATTACTCTTTTAATATAGCTTTCTTTATTAATTTCTAAAACATAAAAAACAAATTTATCAAACCAATTTGTAGGATCTTCTTCATATTGGGCTATAGGATTATTATTATCATATTCATCTTCTGTAAGAAGTTTATCAGAAGGAGCTTGAAATGTAATAATATCACCACGCACTGGCATTTGATTTGTAGTTCTTATCCATCTATTTAAAATTAATCTTTGATTAGGCTGTAATGTTGGGGACATAGAGGTATATTTGACAATAGTGGGTGTTCCTATATAATATCTAATAAGTATAGCTAAAACTAATGCAATAAATATACATAATATCCATTCTATAAATTCTTTTTTTCTATTCATTGTTATCCCTCTTTCTTTTGACTAAAATATTTTTCAGATATAGTATATATAAAAAACTTAGTACTTGGTTTTTCGTCAAACTTAAAATTAAAATAATCGTGAATTTTTTTCATATCTGTGTTTAAATACATTCGAGCTATCAATTTATCTATAGACCATTTTATAATTTTACTATTTTTTTTATGATATTTTTTTGCTACATTAAAATATATGTCTCTTTCCAGATTAAAAATATTAGTATTATTTTTAATTACTTCTATTATGGCATCGTTTAAATATTTATATGCTCCATTATTTATATTGAAATTAAACTTCATTAACTCGTTACTTACATATAGCTTTATTTTTTCTATGCTATTGTATTCTTCTATCTGATTTAAACAATTTAAAAGTTTATTGATATTAATAGGTTTTGGAATTATATCATAAATATAGTTAAAATATTTTTTTTCTTTATTTTTATATAATTTTTCAATAAAACTTGACAATATAATTATTTTTATATTAGGGAAATATTTATCTTTTTTTGATATCATGATATCTAAGACTTGTATCCCATTAATATGAGGCATCATTAAATCCAATAGCAATACATCTGGCTTATAATATTCTATAAGTTTGATTGCTTCACTACCATTTTCTCCAATGCCTACCAATTTTATATTCAAATTCTGTTTAATAATACGATTAAATAGTTCTTTGACAAAATTTAAATCATCATCGATTATTAATATTGATATCATATTACTCACAACCTTTAATAAATACAGCTTGAAATTTACAAATTTAATCATATCATAAAATGTATAGAAAGTCTACCAAAAGGTAGACTTTTTCTGATAAGAATCAATTTATTTTTTTAAAACTTTCTATGAGGTTTTCTGCTACATTAAAAAATTCTTGTTGTGCTTTAGGATTTAGTTTCTTTATTTCTTTAAACATATCTTTATATTTTATTTCTAGTTGTTTATTCATGTCGAAATCATCCATTAATAAATAGTCATAAGAAGTATCTAATTCTTTTACTATCTTTCTTAATAAATTTAAAGAAGGTAGTTTGTTTTTCCTTTCAATATTAGAGATATAGCTTGCAACACTTCCAACTTTTTCGGCAAGTTCCTCTTGAGTTAAATTTCTTCTATTTCTAAGTTCTAATATTCTATCTCCTATTTTATTATCCATAATATTACCCCATTTACTTAAAACTATAAATATGATAATATTTTGAACCAGTTTTTAAAATAAATACATGAGAACAAAAATATTGCTCATAGTAACATTATGAATAAAAAATAAAAGCTAGTTTTCTCTGCAATATGTTTTTCTTAAGCAGTTTGCTTGGCTTTTTGTTAATCTCTGATTTACAACCGCCAATCCTAGTAAAGATTCAATATTTTGCCATTTCATAGGTATACATTTTCCTTTTGCAGTTAATTCGACATAATCAATTAATTCTTCAAATATGTAATAGGGAATATTAAAATCTGGATTTACTGTATTTTCTTGTTTCATAAATGCCTCCTCACAAGATATATTATCACTATTATCTTGAAAACACAATAGTTATAAGAAAAAAGTTGCGTATAATCCCCTCGTGCATTTATGAATTTTGTTATAGTATTAATAGTTTAATAAATGGAGAGAGGAAAATGTATTTATCTGATGCAATGCGTATAAGAATAAAAAAATTAATGGAAGATAAAAAAATTAATGGAAATAAATTAGCTTTGAATTCGGGAATTAACCGTTCTAATATTAACCGATTTTTAAGAGGACAAAATAAATCGATAACCATTGAAAGTATTGCACTCATTTGCCAAGCATTAGATATAACTTTAAAAGATTTTTTTGATGATAAGGTTTTTGAGAATGTTGATGTAAGTGATTAAATTAACAAGCAAAAAGAGGGTTCCTATTTTAGGACACCCTCTTTATAAATCTACTTTAATAGTTTTAAATATTTATTTTATTAAATCACTATCAATAGAGGTAATTACACTATATAAACAATTCTTTTTAAACTGATTAGCAACTTTATCTAATTTGTATAAGGCTAAATATATAATCATTTAATTGTTAAATATTGGATTATAATATTGATATATAACATTTTTTCTAACTAATTCGGGAGCTTGTCCGGAAGCAGTAATAGGGCGAATTAGTTTATCCTCCATCTGAATATAACAATTTACTAATATAGTAGGTTGATTCATATATTCCAAAAATCTTATACAAGCTTCAGTCTCATAAAGCAATTCTTCCATTGTATTTGCATACAAATATAAATCATAGTTCAAAAGCCAGCCTTTTTTTGTTTTCCAACCAACAGTATAATCAGTATAAGTTTCTACAACTTTAAATAAATTTTTATCTTTATCTTCCCATTTTTCAAAGAAATATTTACAGTACCTTTCATTTATATCACTTTCATATACTTTATTGTCTATATAAGCATGTATTACATTATTATTAGTTACTTTAGATGTGTACTCAAAAAAACCATTACCCCAAAAATTTGTATCACTAGAAGTGAACTCTATATTGTTTCTGGAATAAGAGTCTAATTGTTTTAACATTTTAACTTGATTATTATATGAATTAAAATAATATATTAAGTATGTTATTAACACAAAGACTAATAAATCATAAATAATTTTTATAATAAAATTTCTTCTTTTTTTCTTTAAAATATTTTCCTTATTAGTAATATCTATAAACTTTTTTCTAATATCTATGCCATATTTTTCAACTATTTCTGCATCCTTACTCTCTATTTCATTCTTAATTTCTTTCCATTCTTTATCTTCACTCACTTCGAATCACCTAAAAAATAAAATTATAAATAATAATAGCATATTTATATTTATTTTTCAATTAATAAAAATGTTTAAATAGAAAAGTACTTGAAAGTAAGGTTTAATTATAATATAATAATTTGT
>CALXVO010000046.1 GCA_944392065.1 uncultured Clostridia bacterium
ACCTATAGGAAGAACACCTCGTTCAAATCCTGCAACATATACAGGTGTATTTGACTTTATACGTGATTTATTTGCTGGAACAAATGAAGCAAAAATGAGAGGATATGACAAAGGTAGATTTAGCTTTAATGTTACAGGTGGAAGATGTGAAGCTTGTAATGGTGATGGAATAATAAAGATAGAAATGCATTTCTTACCAGATATTTATGTGCCATGTGAAGTATGTAAAGGTAAAAGATATAATAAAGAAACATTGGAAGTTAAATATAAAGGAAAAACAATATCAGATGTACTTGATATGACAGTAGAAGAAGCATTAGAATTCTTTAAAAACCTACCAAGAATTAAAAATAAAATTCAAACTTTATATGATGTAGGATTAGGATATATTAAACTAGGACAACCATCTACAACTCTTTCAGGAGGAGAGGCACAACGTATAAAACTAGCAACAGAGCTTTCTAAAAAAGCAACTGGAAAAACATTGTATATCTTAGATGAGCCAACTACCGGACTTCATATAGCTGATGTTCATAGGTTAGTAGATATTTTACAAAGATTAGTTGATACAGGAAATAGTATTATAGTAATTGAGCATAATCTAGACTTAATAAAAACAGCTGATTATATAATAGATTTAGGACCAGAAGGTGGAGATGGCGGTGGAGAAATTATCGCAGTTGGTTCTCCAGAACAAATTGTAAAAAATGATAGAAGTTATACAGGCAAATTTTTGAAAAAATATTTAGAAAGATAATGAACAATTGGGGACGTACACGTTTTGTATAGAATTACGTAAGAAGTGCACAATCCCAATTGTTTAATTTAATTAGTTATTTGTATTATTGTTCTTTTCTGAATTTTTGTTGCTATTTCCTTTTTTATTATTCTTCTTATTATTTTCTGACATATTGAAAGCACCTCCAATCTTATTAAAAGTATGTACCAAAAATTCAAATTTTATACAATATATGCTTCTTTTTAGAACTAATAGCTATGTTTAGTAAGATTCTAACATGTTACATTCACAGTTGCCTTTTATCGTAGCAATATATGTTTTAATTTTATGTTGGAGTGCTTAAGGTGGGGACCGACAAGTTTACATTTATGAGAAGTGAAATATGTGATGTGGGAGTTGTATTTTTTTTCGTTTATGATATAATTTTAAAAAATAGAATAAACAAGAGGCGAGTATTATGAATAATATAGTGATAGGAATGGAAGGATTAGTTGGAACAGGAAAAACTTCAATTTGCAGAAATTTATTAGATTATATACCAAATAGTATTATATTACATGGTGGAAATCTTTATAGAGGAATTGTATATGCATTAATGCGATCTTCAGAAAAGATAAATTTAAATAATTTAAAACAAAGCTTAAAAGATATTGACATAAAAGATGTAATGGATCAATTAAAAGTAAATTTAAAAATAGAAGATAGAGAAAGTGTAATATATGTAGATGGGAAAAAGATAGATGAAGAAAATTTACAATCGAAAGAAGCATCTATTGCTGTTTCGTTAGCAAGTGGAAGTGCAGATAATTCTCATTTTTATAAATTTGGGGAAGAACTTATTAATATGTTTAAAGATAAATTTAATCTTATCGTATCTGGTAGAGATTTGATGAAGATTTATCCTAATTTAGATTATCATTTTTTTGTAACAGCAACTTTAGAAGAAAGAATCAAAAGAAAAATGAACCAATACGGTGATTCTAATTATGAAGAAATAAAGCAAAACATTATGAAAAGAGATGAACTTCAAGAAAAGGCTCGGATACTATAAGAGATATGATAATACTATTGAACTAGATGTAACAGATTGCCGTTCTGCAGAAGAATCTACTGTAAAATTGCTAAAATATATAAAAATTTAGAATCATATTTAAATATTGTTCAAAGTACTATAACTTAGTTTAATCTAAAAATACAATCAATATCTTAAATAATAAATAATAAAATATCTTTAATTATTTTTAAATACAAATAATTATTTCCGAATTTATAGGAGGTTAATTTAGTAAGATGGAAAATTTAAAATTAAAAGCTTTCGAAAATAATGCAAAAGGAAAAAGAGTGGCAGTAATTGGTTTGGGAGTGAGTAATATTCCTCTAATAGATTATTTATATAATTTAATGGCTAGGGTTACAGTATTTGATGAAAGAGAAGAAGAGAAACTCGATAAAGATGTGGTTCAAAAAATTAAAGGATATGGTTTTGAATTAGTTACAGGAAAAAACGCACTACATTTTTTAAGAGGATTTAATATAATTTTTCGTTCACCAAGTTGCTTACCTACAACTTTACAATTGGTTTCTGAGCAAAAAAGAGGAGCCATTATTACTTCTGAAATAGAAATGCTGATGAACACCTGCCCTTGTAAAATAATAGGAGTCACTGGAAGCGATGGTAAAACAACAACTACTACACTTATTTATGAAATATTAAAAAAAGCAGGATATAATTGCCATTTGGGCGGAAATCTAGGCATACCTTTATTTACAAAAGTAAAAAATTTCAAAGAAGATGATATTGTAATATTGGAACTTAGTAGTTTTCAATTGATGGATATGGAAGTCAGTCCAGATATATCTGTGATTACAAATATTTCTCCAAATCATTTAGATAAACATAAATCTTATGAAGAATATATTGAAGCCAAAAAAAATATATTTGCTTTTCAAGGAGAAGAGGGAAAAGTAGTATTAAACTATGATAATGATATAACAAGAGAATGTGGCAAAGAAGCAGAAGGAAAAGTAGTATTTTTTAGTAGCAAAGCGAAATTACAAGATGGCGTCATTTATGATAATGGCTATATAAAAAAATGCAAAGATGGAATAAGAGAACATATGTTGCAAGCAAAAGATATTCATTTAAGAGGAATACATAATTATGAGAATATATGTGCTGCAATAGCTGCAACTTCTGATTTAGTAGACACACGAACACAAGTAGAAACAATAAAAGAATTTAAAGGGGTAGAACACCGACTAGAATTTGTAAGAGAATTAGATGGTGTTAAATGGTATAATGATTCTATTGGAACGAGTCCCTCTAGAACGATTGCTGGCTTGAATTCTTTTGATGAAAAAATTGTTTTGATAGCTGGTGGATATGATAAAAATCTAGATTATACACCTCTTGCTAAACCGATATTGGAAAAAGCTTCGAAAATTGTGTTGATGGGAAAAACAGCTAGGAAAATATCAGATGCAATAATGAAAGAAATAAAAGGACCATTTGACGTGTTTCCGATGTATAAATGCAATACATTAGAACAAGCAGTTCAAAGAGCAAGAAATATTGCTGAACCAGGAGAAATAGTGTTATTTTCTCCTGCGAGTGCTAGCTTTGACATGTTTAAAAATTTTGCAGAAAGAGGAGAAAAATTTAAGGAATGTGTTAGAAATTTGAAATAAACTTATCACTAAAACGGTTTGGTTTATTAAAATTCGTAGATATCATTCTATAAAAGTATTAGAAACTCCTTTCGCGTATCTTAAATACATATTTCCATTATCATACAATTTAAAAACGGCTACTGATTGTAACAAAATTTTGAATAATGCCATATTATATATAAAGTTTTAAGAAGCATGTCGATTTAACAATGCTTTTAAAGAAAGGAATGAAATAATATGATGTATTATCAAAATTATGAAGATTATATGAGAAGTATATTAGGTTATCCAACTAGGCAAAACGAATACATAAATGCGTATGAAGACTATAATGCTAATAATGCCATGTTTTCTGATTATTCGACTCAAACACCTAAATATAGTGATGAAATTATGAGTTTATATCCAGAAATATACAAAATACTCAATCCAATGGTTTGTAAAATTTGTGAAGCCAATACTAAACCAATTAATCGAGAACTTATTGAAAAGATGACAGATGAGATATATTTAAATCTTGAAAGTGATCCATCTCTCTCAGAAGGCGAAATTGTGAATGTGAGAGTAAATTTACCAAAAGAAAATGCAAAGATATCGAATACAAATTCATCAAAACTTACTCATACTATACAAACTTCCAATAGAATCCGAGATAATAGAAATGATAGAGATGAATCAAAAACTGAGAAAAAAAATGAAGTTATTAGTTCTAAAAATAGCGAAAATAGACAATTTAATAGAAATAATACACTAAGAGATTTAATAAGAATTCTTATATTAAATCGATTATTAGGTCGTGATATTCGTCCGCATAGACCTCGTCCACCACGTCCAGGAAGACCACCTTTTCCAGGAATGCCAGGACCAAATCCAAGGCCACCAATGCGACCAAGGGATGTATATGCTAACAATAAATATTTAGAAAATGAAATTTAAATACAAAAAAATTGGAAAATTTTTCAAAGATATGTAATTATAAATTGCATATCTTTATTTTTTTTGCAAATAATAAATATTGAAATCTTTAATTTGTAATTTAGAAAGCATGTTCTAATGATAGTAACTATTTTTTCAAATTTTTTGTATTTTGGCGAAATCACACCTTCTGATGATTAAAAGAAAAGTAAACTTTTTTTAATCAGTGGGAAGGTTGCTCCAAATCGCACTCGCCTTTGAAAAGGCTCGTTTGGTCGCTTACACGGTACTGCAAAAATTTATAAAATAGTTACTATTACTAGAAAAATAAGTTTTTTAATTCAAATTAAAGTTAAAATTCATTTGTTGTGGGAGGTTTGGTATGAAAGTTAAAGATTGTATGTGCAAAGAAGTTGTTTTTGTAAAACCAGATTGTGATACTGAGGAATGTGCAAGACTTATGTGTGAAAATCATATAGGATGTATTCCAGTTTGTGATGATTCTAAAAAAGTTGTAGGTCTTGTTACTGATAGAGATATTTTATTAAGAACAGTAGGTTGTGGAAAAGATATAAAAAATACACCAGTTAGTGATATTATGACTTGTAATGTCGCTTGGTGTAGTCCAGAGACAGATGTATGTGATGCGGAAAAAGTAATGGGAAATAATCAAATAAGAAGAATTCCTGTAATGGAAAATAATAAAGTAGTTGGAATTTTAACTCTAGGAGATTTAGCGAAAAATAAAAATGTGGAAAATGAGGGAGTATATGCAACACTAGAAGATATTTGCGGTTGCGATAAAAAGAATGCTGAGTAAGTTGTAATTTTGCAGTTATTTATAAATTTACAGTTTAAATTGTAATGTGCTACCAGATTGTAGTGCTTTTTTAGAAAGCACTACAATCTGGTATATTAAATATAATTTAATGTAAATAACAGCTACTTGAATTTTTCAATGCATAAAAAGCCCTTTTATGCATACAATAATTGTAAGGACAAGTTAAAAAGGTGATTATTACATATGGTTATTGATATGAATTATTGGAATAAAGTAATAAAAAATATAGTTATTTTAGCATTAAGTATAGTAGCATTATACTTATTTTTTAAATTAGTAGTATTTTTTATGCCCTTTTTAGTAGCATTTATTATTTCACTAATGCTAGAGCCAATAATTAGATTTATTATGAAGAAAACTAAACTTACCAGAAAAGCAAGTTCTATTATTGTATTTATTTTAGCAATAGCAATACTATGTGGAATCTTGGTTTGGGCAGTAACTACACTGATAACAGAAGCTAGTAATTTACTTACAAATTTGAATTCCTATATTGATACAGGTTATCATTTTTTTCAAAAAATAATATCTAGTATTGACTTAAGTAAATTTAATATTCCTGAGGATGTTATGAATATTATTCAAAATTCTGGACTAGAATTTATAGGTACTATAACAGATTGGGCAAAAGGTGCTTTAACAAAGGTAATTGATTTTATTACATCTGTTCCTACATTAGGAGTTTACTGTGGTATTACTTTAATTGCTCTATATTTCATGTGCGTTGATAAAATATATATGATTGATCAATTGGAACATCATTTACCAGAGACTTGGGTAAAACGAATAGGGGTTCATTTGAAAGCATTAATTAAATCCCTTGGTGGATATTTAAAAGCAGAGCTTATTTTAGTTGTTATTTCTTTTGTGATTTCACTAATAGGATTGTATATTTTCTACTTTATTGGATGGAATATACAATTTCCATTAATAATAGCACTCGGGATTGCCTTTGTCGATGCTTTACCTATCTTTGGCTCAGGTACAGTTATGATTCCTTGGGCAGGCATTTTGGCTTTTTCTGGTGATATAAAATTAGCCATAGGCGTATTTGTTTTATGGTGTATTATGAGTGTTGTAAGGCAGTTAGTAGAGCCACAAATTGTAAGTGGACAGATTGGAATACATCCAATTTTCACATTGATTGCAATGTATACTGGATTCCAATTTTGGGGAGTCTGGGGCTTATTACTTGGACCTATTATTTTGATAATACTAAAAAATATTTATGGAACATTAATAGATAGGGGAGTAGTTAAATCAATTTTGGAACGATGAAGTGGACATTGGGGACAGGCGTATTTGTGGAAAAAAGTATAAAATGGGGACATACGTTTAATCGTTTTACAATATATTAATTTACCAAACATCTCTAACTAATATTGTGCAAAATAAACGCTCAAAATTGTGATACTACAAAACAGTAGATGTAGTAACAAAGCTATCATCTGGTGGATATACATATTCATCCGTAGGCTCATCTACTACATTAATTTTTTCAATCTCTATAATAGGTATGTCACCATAAAAATATCCTTTTGTAATAGTTCCTTCAATTTCTACCCAACGTCCAGATTCAAAATTGCTAGCTATTTCCGAATGACATAGAAAGCCAACTACAACAGTTTGGAAGTCAGAAGATACGATCATGTCTCTTGCTAAAACAAATTGCTCATCTGTAAAATCATAAAGTCGATACACGTAACCAGTAAATTTAATTTTTTGCCCCACATAAGTATCAATATCATTATGTACTTCCTGAAGTACATTAGTATAGTTCCAAGTTGTTAATTCAAAAGTTGTGCCTTCTAGATAAGTATCATTGGTTTTAAAAAAATTATTGAAAATGACTCGATAACAAATAAAGGCGGTAATAATTAAGACAATAACGCATAGTATTCCCATTAGAATCTTTGCAGTTTTATTTCCATTAATTTTAAAATTAAAAACAAACATAAAAAACCTCCAAGTGTGAAAAACTTTTTTTCTTAAAGTTTATTATTCTATAAATATGTCTTAATAAAAAAATTATTCCTGTATGATTATCTAGTAACTATAAACTATAACGGCTCAGATGGGTAAACCTGTTTAATAGTATTAAAATTAGATATGTCCTGCAACGGGAGTTATAATTAAAAAATCTCGCTTCGTCCCGACGGAGCTCCCTGCTCCGCTCGATTTTTTAATTATAAACTCCCTGCGCGGACTTTAAATAATCTATACTATTAAACAGGTTTACCCACCTGAGTTGTTACCATAAACTTAAGAAAATTCCAATTCATACTTGCGGTTTTTACTAAAAAGTGATATAGTAACATAGTATTATTTTAGGATAGGACAAAGCAAAATGAGATGAGTTTGTTCTAAGGAAAAAACATTAGGAAGGAAGTAAATCAATGGGATTATTTAAGACATATAGTGAAAAAGAAATAAAAAGAGTTCAGCCATTAGTTAAAAAAATTAATGATTTAGAACCAGACATGCAAAAACTATCTGATAAAGAATTAAGAGCTAAAACAGATGAATTTAAAGGAAGATTACAAAAAGGGGAGACTTTAGATGATTTATTGCCAGAAGCTTTTGCTGTTATGAGAGAAGCATCCAAAAGAGTACTAGGCATGAGACATTTTGATGTGCAATTAATTGGTGGAATTATTCTTCATCAAGGTAGAATTGCTGAAATGAAGACTGGTGAAGGTAAAACATTAGTTGCAACACTTCCTGTATACTTAAATGCTCTAACCGGAGAAGGAGTACATGTTATTACCGTTAATGACTACTTAGCCAAAAGAGATAGTGAATGGATGGGAAAAGTATATAAATTTTTAGGTCTAACAGTAGGCTTAGCAATTGCAGGAATGAATCCTGGGGACAAGAAAAAAGCATATGCCTGCGATGTTACTTATGGAACCAATAATGAGTTTGGATTTGATTATTTAAGAGACAATATGGTTATTTATAAAGAACAATTAGTACAAAGAAAATTAAATTATGCTATTGTGGATGAGATTGATAGCATTTTAATAGATGAGGCTCGTACCCCACTTATTATTTCTGGTAGAGGGGGTCAATCTTCAGATTTATATAAAAAAGCAGATAATTTCGTAAGAAAGTTAACTCCAAAAGTTATTGTGGAGGAAGATGTTAAAGATTTTGAACAAGCTGAGGATAATGAAAAATATGATTATATAGTTGATTTAAAAGCAAAATCTGCATCACTTACACAAAAAGGTATAAAAAAGGCTGAACAAGAATTTGGATTAGAAAATTTTAATGATATAGAAAATTCCGAAATAGTGCATAACGTAAACCAAGCTTTGCGTGCATATGGAGTTATGAAAAAGGATATTGACTATATAGTGAAAGATGGGGAAGTGTTGATTGTAGATGAATTCACAGGTCGTATTATGTATGGTAGAAGATATAACAATGGACTTCATCAAGCAATTGAGGCAAAAGAGCATGTAAAAATAGCAGATGAATCTAAAACTTTAGCAACAATAACATTCCAAAATTATTTTAGAATGTATGATAAATTATCAGGTATGACTGGTACTGCCATGACAGAAGAAGATGAGTTTGAAGAAATATATAAATTAGATGTTGTAGAAATACCAACAAATAAGCCTATGATAAGAGAAGATCATCAGGACATTATCTATAAAAATGAGAATGCAAAGTTTAGAGCAGTAATTGAAGACATTAAAGAAAGCCATAGCAAAGGCCAACCTGTTCTAGTTGGTACAGTATCCATTGAAAAATCTGAAAAACTAAGCAAATTACTTACCAAAGAGGGCATTAAACATGAGGTATTAAATGCTAAATTTCATGAGAAAGAAGCTGCAATTGTTGCACAAGCAGGAAAATTTGGAGCTGTTACTATTGCTACTAACATGGCAGGTCGTGGTACCGATATTATGCTTGGTGGTAATAGTGAATTCTTAGCAAAACAAGAAATGCAAAAATTAAGATATACTCCAGAACAAATAGAACAATCTACTGCTTTTAATGAGACAGATGATAATGAGATATTGGACGCTAGAAAGAAATATAAGGAATTAGAAGAAAAATTTGATAAAGAAATTAATGAAAAACAAGAGAAAGTTCTTGCTGCGGGAGGCCTTAAA